>JANNDV010000195.1:0-20241 GCA_031387975.1 Acaryochloridaceae cyanobacterium OTE_75_metabat_521
GCTAATTTCTTCTGGCGCTGGCTTGATAGGTCTTTATGGCTATACGCCTTACAGCCCTTCTAAGTTTGCCTTGCGGGGACTGGCGGAATCTTTACGGGGTGAGCTGAAGCCCTTGGGTATTCATTTGGCGATCGCCTATCCTCCCGATACTGATACGCCACAACTTGGAGCAGAAAACCTCACGAAGCCCTTAGCAACTCAGAAGATTACGGCGACGGCTAAAACTTGGGCGGCAGAGGCTGTGGCAGATGTCATTATCCGTGGGATTCGGCAAAAGAAATTTGTGATTACGCCTGGGCTAGAAATGACGCTGCTCGCCAAGCTGCACAGCTTGATTGCGCCAGCGTTTAATTGGTACTGCGATCGCATTGTTGCTAAAACAGCGAACCGATAACATTAAGATATTACGCTCTACGACTGTGGTTGGAATTTTTAATTCTGATAGTAGAACTGCGTGTTGTGTGAAGAAGCCTACTATTCTAAAGATAGTCAAACTTAGGGTTTCTTAAACAAGATGGCAGACGCTTTAACCCTGCCTCAGATTACTCGACTCAACACACCCCTGCAAATTGGTTCTGTCGTGGTGAATAGCCGCGTTCTACAGTCGCCCCTATCCGGCGTAACCGATTTGGTGTTCCGACGTTTGGTGCGACAGTTTGCACCAGAATCGATGCTGTATACCGAGATGGTTCATGCCTCTCAGGTGTGCCACGTCCGTGAACTGCCAAAGCTGATGGAAATTGACCCCCAAGAACAGCCCATTAGTATTCAGCTCTTTGACTGCCGCCCTCACTTTTTGGCAGAAGCCGCGCAGTACGCCGTCGCAGAAGGCGCTGATACGGTTGATATAAATATGGGCTGTCCGGTCAACAAAATCACAAAAAAGGGCGGCGGCTCTTCGCTGCTGCGTGACCCAAAAACGGCAGAGGCGATCGTTCGAGCGGTGGTTGAGGCCGTTTCTGTGCCCGTGACGGTCAAAACCCGTATTGGTTGGGATGACGATGAGATTAACATTCTAGACTTTGCCCAGCGGATGCAGAATGCAGGTGCCCAAATGATTACGGTACATGCCCGTACCCGCGCCCAAGGCTATACAGGGGCAGCGCGGTGGGAGTGGGTCGCCCGAGTAAAGGAAAAGCTGACGATTCCGGTGATTGCTAACGGTGATATTGTCTCGGTCGAATCTGCCGTGGCGTGTCTAATTCAGACCGGAGCCGATGGGGTGATGTGTTCTCGCGGCACATTAGGCTACCCGTTTTTAGTGTGGGAGATTGACCACTATCTCAAAACGGGACATTACAGACCTGCGCCCACGGTGATTGAACGACTGGAATGTGCCAAAGAACATCTGCGAGCACTGTTTGAATATAAAGGAACCAAAGGCATTCAGCAGGCGCGAAAGCACATGACCTGGTATGCAAAGGGATTTACAGGTGCAGCAGATCTACGAAATCAGCTCTGTGTGATCAATTCTGTTAAAGAAGGCGTGACGCTAATTGATCGGGCTATTGATGAACTACGGATCGATCATGGATAGGGGCGCAAGGTATGTACGCCCCTACAAAATCTTAGAGCTCTAGCTCATTTCCACGCTTGTACTGTAAATACGCTGCTACAAACAGCCCTGCTAGTGTAATGGGAATGAGACCCAATACAATTCCAGACAACAATGGTTCTACCACGTCAAAGCTCCTTAAGGATGGATGATGTCGCTCAAAATTAGGTTCTTATCTCTCTATCCTACTAAGGAACCGGAGCGAAGGGAACGCTAAGCCTGAATTTTGAACCTGGCCGACAGGGTGTCGTTACCACAATCGAAACGAAGGGCGATCGCAGTGCGTCTACCCTTAGCATGGTGGAAATACTGCGGCATTGAAATCTGACCTTTGGCACCCCAGCCCGTGTATTAGGATAGAAGCAGATTTACGCCGCTGTGTGCAGGTTGACCATTCTGTGAAAGAGAAAAACAATGCAGTCTTCTAGGTCTGAAACATTTACAGAAGTCTTCCGCAACCCAAGCGTTTTGGCAATGATTGGGTCAGTGGCGGCTCATGGGGTGCTCGTGCTGTTTTCCGCGATGAAGCCCGCAGACAGTCTACCCGCCCCACTTCAAGTCATTAGTCTTGACCCGGGCAGCACCACGACCAATCTCAATGCGTTATTGTCGCCCAATGGTAGCAGCAGCCTACCTGTCCCGAATGGCCTTCCCCCCATTAACCTCGGAGATGTGCCAGAACTGTCGGCCTTGCCAAACATCTCCAAATTCAGAAATCCGTCTCAGTCCGTCTTTCTGGGTTCTGATCCATCTGCTATCAATTTCGGCAAGCTGTCAATTGCCAATCCACCTCAGAAATCAGTATTGGGTGCGCAAGGGCCAGTTTATAACCTGAATTTACCTAAAAGCCCTAGCCAGGGCGGTGCAAAAACTTCACCGTCACCATTTGGAGGTTCGCTCTCGAGTGGTCAGCTTGCAGGGGTACCCCAACCAGACTATTCAAGATACGCGCTCAACCCTAATCCAACGCCACCTAGCCTCAACCCAGGCTCTAGTCAGATTGGCAGTGGCTCGGCGCTGTCAACACCCTATGAACCTTTTTCTGCTGGTGCTAGCCCGTCAGCCAGCCCCAATCCAGCAGCTTCTGGCAATAATGCCGCTCCGGTACGAGCCAGCTATACGGGTTGGCTGGCGGCTCAAAGTCAGGCGTTTGGACAGCCTATTAGTACCCAGCCTGGGCCAAGACTAACGGCAGAGTACCCTTCTTCTGCCTGTAAAACTAAGGTGCAGGGTTCTGCCATTATTGCGGCTGTGTTTGCCCCAGATGGATCGATTGCGAAGGGTGACTCTGTGATTCAGGTGCTTCAGTCTGCTGAAACGCAGGCGCTCAATCGAGCGGCGATCGCAGCGGTGGAGTCCTATCGGATCCCCAGCCCTAGTGGCATTCCTCAGGCGCTAAACTTTACGGTAGATATCCCTTACTCTGAGGCAGTTTGCAAGGCCGAAAGCACTCCAGAAGCACCCATAAAATCCAGCCCTAGCCTAAAAAATTCTAAACCTATCTCAACGCCTACCAATGCTCCGAGTCCTGCTTCAAAAGAAGACATCTTAAATAAGCTAACGCCTAAAACACCAACGTCTTCTAGCTCTTTCAAAGCGCCGACTCCATCGGTTTCTAGCCCACAGGCGCAAAGCCCAGAGCCATTGCCAACGCCATCTATTACAGTGCCTGAAGACGCTCCAAAGTCGCCTTAAGTGGATCAGTTTTGGGGTAAGTTCATGGGTGTGAGCTGTCCTGCTTCAACCGAGAAAATCTCGGCAGACTGGAGCCACTTTGCATCGAATGCCCCCAGGTGGGTGGTGGTAATGAGGGTTTGGAAACGGTCTTGAATGGCATCTAAAAGCTGATTTTGACGGTTAAGGTCGAGTTCTGCAAGTACGTCATCAAGCAGTAATATCGGTGGTTCGCCAATCACTTCTTCGATGAGCTGAAGCTCGGCTAGCTTGAGGGCTAAAACGAGGGTGCGCTGCTGCCCTTGAGAGCCGTACTGACGGGCAGGGGTTTGATTGATGGTGAGATGAACTTCATCACGATGAGGTCCTACAAGAGAGGTGGCTTGGTGATATTCGGCGATCGCCTTCCCCTGCATCTGTGCCAAAAACTCAGGAAAGAGCTGCTCGGGTTGGGCGAGATCGTGGCGGACGTTGGGGTGGTACTCAAGGGCGAGGTGTTCGGTTTTGCCGCTGATAGCCTGATGCCACGACTGAGCGAGGGGTTCTAGCCGTCCTAACATGCGGTGTCGTCGCTGAATGACGCGTGCGCCAAGGGTTGCCAACTGCTGGTTCCAAATCAGAAGCTGTTGCGGATCGGCGTTGGGGTTTTCGATGGCACGCAATCGTTTCAAAAAAGCGTTGCGCTGTTTAAGCGCTTGCTGATACTGCTGAAGCAGGTGGGCATAAATTGGCTCAAGCTGCACCAGCACCGCATCTAACCAGTCACGGCGTTCGCCAGGGCCACCGCGAACCAGGTCTAAATCGAGGCAAGAAAACTGGACGGTGTTGATGTAGCCTAAAAAATCAAGCTGGCGCTTAACGGTTTCGCTATGCACCATTGCGTTTCGCCGTCCGGTGTCGTGGAGAGTAAGCCGCAGATCTACCAGCCCGCTGTCTCTCATGAGCTGGGCGCTAATTTGCCCCACAGATTCGCCGTCTAAGATGAGGTCGCGATCGCGGTTGGTGCGGTGCGATCGCAGGGTAGACAGCAGCTCTACGGCTTCGAGCAGATTAGATTTTCCTTGAGCATTTGCCCCCACTAAAATTGTTTTAGGGGCACCCAAGACCACAAACTGGTCTTGATAGTTGCGGAAATTTTGAAGATGAAGCTGCTCTAGGTACACCTTTAGTGCTCAAATACGTTCTCGTAGAGCATCAAATCTAGATCGACAAAGGTAGGTAGACACTTGAGACAAGACTGCGCCAGTTCCCAGCGGTCTTCGCGCTTCAGCATTTCAATCAATGCCTTCTGGACGGGAATCAGATAGCGCACGTCATTGGCGGCATAGCTGAGCTGTTCGTCGCTCAGGTTTTTAGGGTTGCCCCAGTCAGAGCTTTGGGCGGATTTATCTAGCTCAATCCCCTCTAGCTCTTTTACGAGTTCTTTGAGACCATGGCGAGGACTGTAGGTGCGGATCAGCTTGCTGGCAATCTTGGTGCAGAAAAACGGCTGGGTCTGAATGCCCAAATGATGCTTGAGCGTGGCAATATCAAACCGTGCAAAGTGAAAAATTTTCTCGACCGTTGGGGCTTCAAACAGCCTCTGAAGGTTAGGCGCTTGGGTTTGTCCGCGCTCAATACGCACCACCGTAATTTGCCCTGCTGCGTTACAAAGCTGCACTAAGCAAAGGCGATCGCGGTGGGGTAGTAACCCCATGGTTTCGGTATCCACTGCCAGTTTGTCTGACTGAAGATACGCCTGGAGCTGATCGGCGGTGAGGTCGCGATCGCAAACTTGAAAATCCTGTAAAGTCATCGGGAAGCCACGGCACGTCACTCAGGCATTTTACCCGATCGGATGGGGCAGAAGGTTGGACGGCGATCGGTATAATCGGGAAGTGTTTAGAAGGAGTACAAAATGGCGAAGTATGTACTGTGGGGCGAATATTGCGAAGACGTGCTGGAAAAACGCACCCCCTATCGCCAAGCGCACCTAGATGGCTTAGCAGCGCAAAAAGCAGCCGGAACCCTCATCACCATTGGTCCAACCCAAGACCTCAAGTTAGTTTTTGGGATTTATGAAGCAGAAAATGAGGAGATCGTGCGGGCGCTGGTTGAGGCTGACCCCTACTGGCAAAACGGCATCTGGACTAGCTACGAAATTCATCCCTGGATTCAGGCGCTTTAAGCCATTGCAACGGCTTCTTTGCCATGCTGACGCATGAGATCCATTAGCTCGTCGCGGTAGTCATGAAAAGTGGAGTGGCGTTTAACGCTGCTGCTGCGGTTGGGCAGTCTAATCGTCATTTCTTTGCGCACGGTGCCAGGACGAGCGCCTAAGGCATACACCCGATTGGCCAGAAAAACCGCTTCTTCTACATCGTGAGTGATCATGAAAATAGTGATATTGGTGCGGTTCCAGAGATCCAACATAAACTCATGCATTGATTCTTTGGTGTGGATATCCAGCGCCCCAAAGGGTTCATCCATCAGTAGCACCTTGGGTTCTGAGGCAAGGGCACGAGCGATTGCCACCCGTTGCTTCATCCCACCCGAAAGCTGCTTGGGCAACGCCTGCGCAAACTGGGTTAGCCCCACCACATTCAGGTAATAGCTGGCCTGTTCTCGCCGAACCTTCTTAGGCACCCCCAACAGCTTGAGGCCAAACTCCGTATTTTGCTGAACATTCATCCAAGGATAGAGCGTGTAGTGCTGAAACACCATGCCGCGATCTGGCCCTGGCCCTGAGATTACCTTGCCATCTATCCGCACCTCCCCAGAAGAAGGCCGATCCAGCCCTGCAATCTGCCGTAGCAGCGTAGACTTACCAGAACCTGATGCGCCCACCGCGCAGATAAATTCGCCCTGCTCAATATCCATATTGATGTCTTTTAAGACCACCAGCGAGCCATTCTTGGTCGCAAAGTTTTTATTCAGGGAATTTATTTTTAAATACATGGGGTGATACCTCTTGTTAAAAAGTGGGCACTATAGATTGGGGATATTGATTAAGAAGGGGACAGGCTTGCCAAACTATCGTTTCTGACTCGCCCACTTACAGGACACGCGCAGTAAATACTGAAACAGCAGATCAAACGAAAGGCCAATTACGCCAATTACAATCAGACCTACAAAAATTTCGTCGGTTCGCAGAAAGCGACCCGCAACGCTAATGCGACGGCCTAAGCCCTCTGTCGCAGCAATCAGCTCAGACACAATCACCAGCTGCCAAGCGGCAGCTAAATTGATGCGGCAAGCATCTAAAATCCCTGGCAAAACGTAGGGAAAGATGACCTGAAATAGTGTGGCAATCCGATTGCCGCCCAAAATGAAGGTGGACTCAATGAGGTCTTTCGGTACAAATTTAACCGTATCCATCACCATCAAAGCGTTAAAGAAGAACACTCCGATAAAAATCAGCGTAACTTTGGGTTCCTCTCCAATGCCCAAGTACAAAATCAGCAGCGGAATAAAGGCAGGTGCTGGCATATAGCGCACCAGCCCAAACAGGGGTTCTAGCAGTGCACGAATACTGGCAAAACTGCCCATCAAAACGCCCACCGGAATCGAGAGCAGCGCCGCTAATAAAAAACCAACCCCAACCCGCCACAGGCTGGCGACCGTGTCTTGCAGCAATTCTCCAGAATTCCAGAGCCGCCCGAAGGCTGTAATCACTTGTGCTGGGGAAGGCAAAAACTTTGGATCAACGTTACCTACGGTCGTCACTAACCACCATAGGAAAAGAGGAATCCCAATAGACGCAATCACAAGTGCAGTATTAAGACGGGGCGGAATGTCTTCAGCCAGTCGCCAAAACACTGTTGGGCGGACGGTTTTGGGTCTTAAATACGATTGAATTGATTCAGGACTTTGGGTCATGGCACTAAATCCCAATGGGGTAAGGGGCTGCGTTTAGCAAGACTTAAGGTTTTTTAGCTTTCTGGGCGTAGGCTTTCACGAAGCGATCATCAAAGATTTTGCTGATGTCTGGCGTTTTCTTGGCCAAGCCTACGTCGGTCAAGAACTTGCTCATTTCCTTTGCCGCAAAGGGCAAAGATGTCAGCGTACTGCCAGGTTGAAATGCTTTGATATTTTCTTCAACTGTAAAAATCTTGGTACCGTCTGCATAGGATTTATACTCGTCTAGGCTGACACCCGCACGCTTCGCCATAATCTCATTGGCTTTAGCAGGGTTGGCCTTAATGTAGTCCAGAGTTCCAAACCAAGCATTGACCATTGCTTGCACTTTGTCTGGGTTCTCGGTTACAAATTTGCGATTAAAGACGAGGTGATCAGAAATAGCACCAGGGAAATCTTTAGAGCTGAATAATTCTTTGCTGCCTTTAAGCTTGAGCGCCTGAGTGGTGAAGGGAGCGAACACCGCCACAGCATCTACCTGTCCACCCACAAAGGCCGCAGCAGCTTTTCCGGTTTCTAGAGGCACAAACTGAATATCTTTGGGGCTTAGACCTGCTTTTTTCATGCCGAGCAGCAGCAAGAAGTGATCTACGGTACCTTCTTCGGCAGCAACTTTTTTGCCCTTCAGATCGGCAATGGATTTAATGCCCTCTCGGACGATGATTTTGTCGTTACCTGTAGAGTTGTCGTTCACCAACACCACCACCTGATCTGCGCCCCCTGCAATGGAACTGACCGTATCGCCGAGGGTCTGGCTGTTGGCGTCAATTTGTCCGGCAGTGAGTGTACTGATGGATTCTAGATAGCCATCAAACCATTTCACCTCAACCGGAACGTTATTTTTTTGAAAAATGCCTTCTTCTTGGGCAACCTGCCAAGGGAACCAACCAGGCCACGCACTAAACCCTAGCCGAACCGAACCTGCGACAGGCGTGGTTGAAGCACCTTTATCGGTTCCGGTTTTCATCTGAGAAGCTGGATTGGCGCAGCCAGTCATGAAGGACAGCGTGACGCCCAAGAGAACGACATAGGACAAGGGAGAACGTACTTGCATAAATTTTATGAGTGGGGATTTTGATTAAGAATGAGGAGGAGGGGGTAGATCGCAGACGAGTGTGCGGAGCGTTTATACCTCTTTTGAACAGCAGAATTCACAAATTTGCTAATGTTGGCGACCCAACTGGCTACCCAACATTAGCAAACAGTTTTGCATTCATCCATGTTTTTCTCTCAGAAAAGTTTTATTGCTAAGATTGGAATCCTGAAATATTGTCATCAAAAAAGCCCTAGGAAAGTGTTCAGCTTAATGGGCTGAAACTTCTCCCGGGCTTTTATCCCTCCGTGAAGCTAGAAAGTGATGAGGTAAACCCCACCGTTTTTAGCTTGCCTCTCTCGGACCAGCACCTTGGCGAAAGCCGTAAAGTTACGACGGATCGTCAAGGTCGGAACCCTAGAAGCATTATTTTGTAAGATGTGAAAAATTAGTGTATGGATAAGCGAAATAAAATTTTGGAAACTCAATAAAATTTCTTGGTCGACATCATCCACAGATAGCAGTCTTGACAAAGAGAGATTGTATTGCGTACTACTAAAATTTCAGTAATTAGACACAGGGTATTTGCTTAAGTTGAACAATAGCACTGTAGATGTGATTGTCATTGGCAGCGGGATTGGCGGCCTAAGCTGTGCGGCGTTGCTGGCACGCTATGGGTTTGAGGTGTTGGTATGCGAAAGTCATGCCATCCCTGGCGGTGCCGCCCATGCTTTTGAGCGAGATGGGTTTAAGTTCGATTCTGGCCCCTCGCTGTATTCGGGGTTGTCCTACAGTCCATCTCCTAATCCGCTGCGGCATGTGTTAGATGCCATTGGGGAGGAGCTTCCCTGCGTTACCTATGATGCGTGGGGCTGCTTATTGCCAGAGGGCGATTTTTCGGCAAAGGTTGGGGCTGAGCCATTCTATGAGGTATTGGCGAAGCTGAGAGGGCAAAAAGCCGTGGAAGAGTGGCGATCGCTCCAATCCGTGATGGAGCCGTTGGGGAAAGCGGCGATCGCCATCCCCCCCGCAGCCATCCGGTCTGACCTAGGGGCGGTACTGACGATGGCACCCTTTGGAACTGCGCTATTACAACAGGCCGCAAGTCTTTCTAAGTTGACTGGCCCGTTTAGCAACATCATGGATAGCGTTGTGAGCGATCCGTTTATCCGTAACTGGCTCGATTTACTGTGCTTTATGCTGTCGGGACTGCCTGCCAAGGGCACCATTACCGCAGAAATTGCCTTTATGTTTGCCGACTGGTACAGACCAGGGGTAGTACTGGATTATCCCGTTGGGGGCAGTGGGGCTTTGGTGAATGCGCTGGTACGAGGACTTCAGCGACGAGGGGGTACGCTTAAGCTCAACGCCCATGTGGCGCAAATCTTAGTAGAAGGCAACCGCGCCGTGGGTGTGCGGCTTCGCAATGGGCAAGAGATTCGGGCACGACGGGCGGTGGTGTCTAACGCGGTGATTTGGGATACGCTCAAGCTTTTGCCCGAAGGTGCCGTGCCCAAAGTCTACGCAGCAAAAAGCCAAGAAACCCCAGAATGCGAGAGCTTTATGCATCTGCATTTGGGCATTGATGGGGTGGGTCTGCCGTCTGATTTAGAGTGCCACTACATTGTGGTGAATGATTGGGAGGCGGGTGTGACGGCACCTCAAAATGTAATCGCGATATCTATTCCGTCACTATTAGATCCGACCTTAGCGCCCCCAGGCAAACATACGATCCATGTCTATACCCCTGCAACGGAGCCTTACAGCCTATGGAAAGGGTTAGATCGCGGTAGTGAAGCCTATGCCAATCAAAAGGCTGCGAGGGCTGAGGTGATGTGGAAAGCGTTAGAGCGAATCATTCCAGATATTCGCACCCGATGTGAGGTGACGTTGGTGGGCACACCGCTCACCCATGAACGGTTTTTGCGTCGTCGCCACGGCACCTATGGGCCTGGGGTTTGGGCAGGTCAGGGGATTTTGCCAGGGCCAAAGACCCCGTTGCGTGGCCTATTCTGCTGCGGCGACTCTAGCTTCCCTGGGATTGGTTTGCCAGCGGTGGCGGCAAGTGGAATGATTGCAGCAAATGCGATCGCCCCTCTGGGCAAACATCGAGCGCTTTTGAAAGAGCTAGGGTTCTAATACAGCGCACTGCTGCGTTAGGCTATTTCTAAATACCCTAGAAATATTAGGGTTATCTATGGCAGTGGAGTAAAACCAATGATTGCTTCCCCAAAAACGCCATTATTAGACTCAGAACAGCGGCTTGTTTTAAGCGATATTGCTTGGCAACAGTACGAGACGCTGCGTTCAACATTAGACGGTGTACCTGGGCTGCGCTTGACCTATTTTCAAGGATGTCTAGAATTTTTTATGCCCTCGCCAGAACATGAGCAGCTCAAGTCTATTTTGGGGCGTTTGATTGAGCTATTTTCAATTGAAACCAATACAAGGCTTTATGCCTGCGGTTCTACAACGTATCGAAAACAGGCGAAGGAGCGTGGGCTGGAGGCGGATGAAAGCTACTGCATTAATCAGCTTAAAGAATTTCCAGATCTAGCAATTGAGATAACGTTAACCAGCGGCGGCATTGACAAGCTAGAGATTTATAAAGGGTTAGAAATTCCTGAGGTTTGGTTTTGGGAAGGGGAGACGCTGCGACTCTACCATTTTCAGAATGGAGAATACCAGCAGATCAACCGCAGTATTGTGTTACCCAATTTAGAGATTGACCTTTTGGTTCGCTGTGCTTTGATGGCAGATCAGTTTGATGCTGCTGTGGCGTTTCGCAACGCGCTGAAGGTGAGGTAGCCGAGCCTAGGACTTACTTTGTGCCTTCTTTTACAGCAGCCCTAGCTCCATTTCCTCGATCGCCTGTAGCCCACTGGGATCGCCTAATTTCAGCAGAGCACCCTTTGCGTCTTCTTGGACGCCCAAGTCTGGGTCGGATAGCGCATAAATTAAAGCGGAGATCGCCTCCCGGTAAACCCCACTCACCGGAACGGCCTGACAAAGCTGACCAATCGACCACGCGCTGTTACTGCGCACCGCAGGCAGCAGATCTTCTTGTAGCGCTTTTGCAACTGCCGGAATCGCCACTGCTGCGGTTTCAACGTCAACATCTGCCATTTGCCCCAAGGAACTTGCCGCCCAGAGACGCACTGCTGAAATATCGGTTTGAAGGGCTTCGATGAGGGGAGACAGGGAACGGCGATCGCGGCAGTTGCCTAAGGCCCACACTACGCCTTTGCGCACGTAGCCATTCCAATCGTGATGATATTGCTCAATTAAAGGCTCTACGGCATCGGGGCTGGGGTTGCGGCCTAGGGCATAGGCGGCGCTCACCCGCACCAAGGGGCAGCCATCCACCAGCAGATGAATGAGCTGTGGCGTTGCCCGTTCATCTTGGAGTTCGCAAAAGGCTCGTGCCGCCATCATGCGTTGGGGCACTTCGGTCGAGGTCAACAGACCTAGCATTTCTTCTACGTCGGGCTTGTCCGCCTCAGCCGCCGGATCGTCAATCGGCGCAAGGCGGTCGAGCGGACTTTCGAGTGTGTCGTCCGCGTTGAGCAGGTTTAGGTCGTCTTCGTCATACATATCTGTAACTTTATAGCACTCTGCTGGCGGGTTTGACGCGAACAGCGCAAATAAATTCTGATGGCTAATAACAGGTTAAGTGATGGGTTGAAAGGATGGATGGAGAATGTCTGCACTTTCGGGATAAGGTCAAAGGGCGCAGTTCAAAATATTGGGAGACATGAGCATGGGAACAACAGCGTTTATTCAAGATGAGGCTGAATTGGATTCACTGCTGGAAACAGAGTCTGTGCTGGTGGTGGACTGCACGGCAACGTGGTGTGGGCCTTGTAAGCTGGTGGGGCCTTTGATCGATCAGTTGGCGGGTGAATATGGCGATCGTGCCAAAATACTCAAGCTCGACATTGATGCCAATAAGCCTGTTGCAAAACGTTTTGGCCTCAAGAGTATCCCTGCGGTGCTGTACTTTAAGCAGGGCGAATTGGTTCAAACCATTGTTGGTGTTAAACCTTATGAGGAGTTTAGCAATGTATTAGAAGGGTTAGTTTAGTAATCCTTTTGAAATATTGGAGAAGACCCTAGCGATTGAAATCGCGGCTACAAGAACGATGTCCGCCTGCGCGGACTGGGAGCAGATTTCAGTCACTAGGCTGGTTGATTTAATGAGTTACTCTTAGTCAATCCTGATGGTGGTTCCTTTGAAATAGCTAGCACAAGCTGAGCCTGTCACAGTTTTGCCATTCATTTCGGCTTTGAATCCTCTGCGGTATGCATCGCCGTCTCCGCATCCAAAAAATCTGAAGCCTTGAACTTCTATATTCTCAAAACCACTCGCTTCAAGTGCATGGAAAGCTTTAGTATCGTCAAAATTAAGGTAAATGCCCAGGATGATAGACATCACCCATAGAAAGTTACCCAAAATAATCCACAAATTTAATTGAGTTTTGCTAGGTTTCATTGCAAACCCGAATTAAGTTACGGACTAGTGTGCCCGTTTTCTATTTCAACTAAACTAGACAATTGCACTACTGTTCGCCAAACCTTAAGGAAGCAATGCGGCTATCTCAAATGCTATTCGTGACCCTGCGCGAAGATCCCGCAGAGGCAGAAATCCCAAGCCATAAGCTATTGCTACGGGCAGGCTACATTCGCCGCATCGGTAGCGGAGTCTATGCGTATCTACCTTTAATGTGGCGGGTGCTCAAAAAAGTGACCCAGATTGTCCGCGAAGAAATGGACGCAACAGGTGCAGAGGAATGTCTGCTGCCCCAAATTCAGCCCGCCGAACTGTGGCAAGAATCGGGTCGTTGGGACACCTACACCAAGGCCGAGGGCATTATGTTTGCCCTCAAAGATCGCCAAGGGCGAGAGCTGGGCTTAGGCCCCACCCACGAAGAAATCATCACCGCCGTAGCCCGCGATATGGTGCGCTCTTATCGCCAGTTGCCACTGCATTTGTACCAGGTGCAAACCAAATTCCGTGACGAAATTCGTCCCCGCTTTGGCCTCATGCGCGGACGCGAATTCATTATGAAGGATGGCTACTCGTTCCACCCCGATCTGGAGAGCCTGAAAGAAACCTATGGGCAGATGTACCAGGCGTACACCAATATTCTGCGACGATCGGGGTTAACCTTTCGTGCCGTAGAAGCTGACTCTGGGGCGATCGGTGGATCTGGCTCCCATGAGTTTATGGTCTTAGCCGAGGCGGGTGAAGACGAAGTGCTTTATACCGAAGATGGAAAGTACGCCGCCAATGTGGAAAAGGCGATCGCCCTCCCCCCAGAAGCCGTCGCTTCTGCTTTTACCAAAGGCGAAGTCAAAGACACGCCCAACGCCAATACCATTGAGGCACTGTGTCAGCAGCTCGATTGCGATGCAACCACCATCGTCAAAAACGTTCTATACCAAGCCACCTTTGATAACGGTGAATTGGTGTTGGTTCTGGTCAGCATTCGCGGCGACCAAGCGGTGAACGAGGTCAAGCTCAATAATGAGCTAATTAAAGTTGCCGCAGACTACAAAGCAAAGACGATTTTAAGTTTGACCATTGCCGATGCTGAAACCCAATCCCAATGGGCAGCAAGCGCCATCCCCGTGGGCTATATCGGCCCAGACCTTGCCGATACATTAATCCAGGTCAAACCTAAGGTTGCCAATAAGTTTCTGCGTTTGGCAGATCAAACCGTAGTGGAGCTAAAGAATTTCGTTACGGGCGCAAATCAGCCCCATCAGCATCACGTCGGCGCAAACTGGGGCAAGCTCATGCCCTTAGGTAAAGCTGTGGATGTGCGCAAAGCCACCGCAGGCGATCGCGCCGCCCATGACCCCACGCAACTGCTCAAAACCGCACGGGGCGTCGAAATTGGTCATATTTTCCAGCTCGGCACCAAATACTCAGCCGCCCTAGGCGCAACCTTCGCCAACGAACAAGGCGAAGAATCTCCTCTAGTGATGGGCTGCTATGGCGTAGGCGTATCCCGTCTAGCCCAAGCCGCAGTAGAGCAATCCCACGACA
The DNA here is from genome assembly GCA_031387975.1 of Acaryochloridaceae cyanobacterium OTE_75_metabat_521. GTDB lineage: Bacteria > Cyanobacteriota > Cyanobacteriia > Thermosynechococcales > Thermosynechococcaceae > JAAURS01. The sequence continues at coordinate 14,212 of JANNDV010000195.1, forward strand.
AAGATGGGATTATCTGGCCCGTGGCGATCGCCCCCTACCATGCGATCGTCGTCATCCCCAATGTCAAAGAAGCCACCCAAGTGGAAGCAGCTGAGAAAATCTACGCGGAACTGAACGCAGCAGGCATCGAAACCCTGCTAGACGATCGCGACGAACGGCCTGGGGTGAAGTTCAAAGACTCAGAATTGATTGGGATTCCGTATCGAGTGGTGACAGGGCGATCGCTGGCTCAGGGCAAGGTAGAAGTTGTCAAACGGGCTGATAAGACCGCAACGGAAATCCCCATTACAGAGCTAGTCTCAACGCTCAAAGGTTGGATTGCTGAGGCAATCTCGTAATACTGCTGGAACTCATCAACTGCGTCAGCAGTCCGGTGAAACAGCGGAGTATCCTTAAAGTGAACGTTGGAGTGGAGGAGTGGGTTGGTTTATGGTGAAATCTCGAATGCGCAGGGTAGGAGTGCTCTTTAGCATCATCCTGATGGCTGCTTTCCCATTGGGGCTGAGCGGTTGTTTGGAGACGGATACGCCTAAGACAGGGTCTTCGCCTACCTCCGTGGTGCCTTCTGCTGAACCTACGCCAACGGCTCCGCCTACCGCTGAAATCACAAGCCCTAAACCAACGGCAGAAGCAAAAGTCTATTGGCTGCGCAGCACTGGCAAAAAGCTAGCGCTTGCGCCCGTCCAGATTGCTGTTGATGGGGGCGGTACTGACCGTGAGCAGCTTAAGGCTACGGTAGAAAGATTACTCAAAGGGCCAGCCAATAGTGATGTCACTAGCTCAATTCCAGAGGGGACAAAGCTTAACTCTCTTAAAGTTGCCAAAGATGGCGTTCATGTAGACCTGAGTAAATCTTTTACCAGTGGTGGGGGTAGCACCTCCATGCAGGCGCGGTTGGGTCAGGTAATTTATACCGCCAGCAGCCTAAACCCCGCAGAGCCAGTATGGATTTCGATTGAGGGTGAGCCTTTGTCGGTCTTGGGGGGCGAAGGGTTAGAAGTATCGCAGCCGATGACGCGCAATGATTTTAAGAAAGGGTTTTCGCTCTAGCGTGCGGGCTTTGGGTGTGAAGCGAACTCTGGGTGCGCAGCGGACTCTGGGTGCGCAGCTATCGCCGATGGGTAAACTATTTCGGATTGTTATCTTTAGCGTTTTAACCCTAGCGCTATGTCTAGGTTTCACGCCCCCTGCAAGCAGTCAGTTTGCAGTCTCTACCAATACCAGTACGGGCAGCTCATTTTTACCGGCTAAGGTATCGCGCTTTGGCAATATTGAAGTGACCGCCGTGCGATCGCGGCTGACGGGTAAGCCGCTGTTTGAGGTAGCCTCTGGGACGGTCTTGAACCGCAGTAGCCCAGGGGATAAGGTTCCGGTTGAGGTGAGGGCATCCCAGATTTCTGCCACCCTAGACCGAACCGTCACGCACTTTTCGCAGACTAAAGAAGCGCTACAGGTGTTGGTAAGCCAGCTTAATAGTGCCCCTGTGCTGGTTGCCAACAGCAAGTCGCGCCAGTTTCAGCTTGTGACGGTGACGGACTTAGATGCCTACTATTACGGTCAATCCCAGACGGAGATTGCCGCGCAGTGGCAGCGCAGCCTTCAGCAAGAGCTAACGGACGCGATCCGACTCACTTCGCCAACTGTGTTTTTAGAATATATCTTTACGGCGTTTAAGCTGTTTTTAGTCATTCTGTTAGCCAGTGGTCTGCTCTGGCTACTTCAGCGATCGCTCCGTCGCAAATGGAAAATCTTAAAGGCGCAGCAAAAAGCCCAAGAACGGGAGGCTAAAGCTGAACTCAAAGAGGCTGAAACCTCAGAGCTACATGAGGATTCTGTTGTGCAACTGCGATCGCAGTTTTTACTAACCCTCCAGGGCTTCTTAAGTCTCAAACGGCAGCTATGGCTGTACTCATCCCTGCGGTGGCTGCTGTTTTGGGCGCAGGTACTGCTGTGGTACTTCGGCACCTTTATCGTTATTTCTCAAATCCCGTACCTCATGAGCTACCGCGACTGGCTGTGGGGCACCCCCATTCAGATTTTGCTGATTTGGTTTGCCACGGGCTTAAGCATTCGCATTAGCCATGGACTCATTGACCGCTTTAGCCAGAATTGGGCAAGCAGTCCCTTTTTGTCTCAGGCACTGGGCGACTCTCAGCGGAGGCTGCTGCGATCGGCCACCATCAAAACCGCCGCTGATGGGTTTGTGACCTTTTTGTTGAGCATCACGGGTATTTTGGGCGCGCTCAACGTTTTAGGCATCCCGACCGGATCGGTGTTGGCAGGGGGAGCCATTTTGGGTATAGCCATTTCGTTCGGGTCGCAAAGCCTTGTCAAAGACTTGGTGAATGGCTGTCTCATTTTGGCAGAAGATCAGTTTGCCGTGGGCGATGTGGTGCGGCTCAATTCGTTTCAGGGGTTGGTCGAAAACCTCAATTTACGGGTGACGCAACTGCGCAGCCCCGACGGAAAGCTCATTACGGTGCCCAATAGCGCCATCATTGCCGTCGAAAACTTAACGCGAAGCTGGTCGCGGGTGGATTTTTCCATTGAGGTGGCCTATGAAGCCGATCTTAAAAAGGCGCTGGCGGTGTTGCAGCAGGTGGCACAGCAGCTCTACGAAGACCCTGCATGGCAGCCTAAAATTCCTGAGCCGCCGGAGGTGCTAGGGGTGGATAATTTATCCCATACCGGAATGCTGCTGCGGGTGTGGATTAAAACCGTTCCCTTAGAGCAGTGGCGTGTGGGGCGCGAGTTTCGCTATCGGGTGCGGCTGGCGTTTGAAGACCAAGATGTGCCCATTGGCAAACCGCAGTTGATTGCTTCAGCAATGGATGAGTTGAGAGGGCATGGTGCCCTGCCGCCCAGTGGCGACCATCATTAAAAGCATCAAATCTCTTACAAAGCCTGTTTTAACGAAGCCATGTCAATGACAAAGCGATATTTCACGTCGCTCTTCTCCAGGCGATCGTAGGCTTCATTTATTTTCTGAATAGGAATGAGTTCAATATCGGCAGTAATGTTGTGCTTACCGCAGAAATCTAGCATCTCCTGAGTTTCCTTGATGCCGCCAATTAGAGAGCCGCTAAGACTGCGCCGACCAAAGATTAGGCTGCCCACGGAAAGGGAAAGCGGTTCGGCTGGCACACCCACTTGGGTTAGATTACCGTCGCGTTTCAACAGTAAGAGGTAGGCATTGATATCGTGTTGCGCAGATACGGTATCAAGAATGAAATGGAAACTGTTCAGATGCTTCTTCATCTCGTCTGCATTTTTGGAATTGACAACTTCATCAGCTCCAAGCCGCAGGGCATCTTCAACTTTATTGGATGAGGTTGTGAACACCACAACGTGAGCACCAAAGCCTTTCGCCAGTTTCACCCCCATGTGTCCCAGTCCACCCAGCCCTACAACGCCAACCTTCTGACCTTTACTCACATTGTGATGATGCAATGGCGAATAAGTGGTAATTCCCGCGCAAAGGAGTGGCGCGGTAGCGGCAAGATCCAAATTTTTTGGAATTTGCAGTACAAACGCTTCGTCTACAACAATGCTCTCAGAATATCCGCCAAAGGTTGTGCCGCCAGTCTGTTTTTCGGGAGAGTTGTATGTGAAGGTCGTGCCTTTCTCACAAAACTGTTCTAAGTCTTCTTTGCAGTTTGCACAAGTGCGGCAGGAATCCACCATGCAGCCAACCCCTACGGTATCGCCTTCTTTAAATTTGTTGGCGTGTTCCCCAACTTTAACTACTCGTCCAACGATTTCGTGACCCGGGACGCAAGGATAGGTGGTGCCACCCCATTCGCTGCGGACGGTATGCAAGTCTGAGTGGCATACGCCACAATATAAAATTTCAATTTGGACATCGTGTTTACCGACATCACGGCGTTGGAGGCTGAAAGGTGTAAGGGGAGTGGTAGCGTTTTGAGCTGCGTAGGCGTTCGTTTTCATAGGAGCCTAATTATTGTTGCCTTTAGGGGAAGAATCTCACAAACTGCCGAATCTACTTTCTCCCTTTTGGGTGATTTAGTAGAATTTATAACAGCTCAGTCATCAACAGCTTAGTCATCGTCGTCATACATCATAATAATGAGAGATTTCCTCTCCTACAGTTCACCACAAGCAGCGCTTGAAAAATCCCTAAATTTCGACCTTTTGGGCGCAGATCAGAGGCACTGGATTGAACAGACACGGGGTTACTGCGATCGCCTCTCTCCCTTCACCACCCAAAACCAATTCCCCCGCATTCTGCTCTGCCAAACCGACCCAATTGAGTTTTTAGCAGGCTTCATGGCGGCCTGTGTTGCAGAATGCCCTGTGTTTCTAGGCAATCCAAACTGGAGTACCCAAGAATGGCAACGGGTTCTGAATTTGGTTCAGCCTCATCAGGTTTGGGGGATGCTGCCGATTCCATTTCAACCGCCAGACCCTCAGCTCGCTGATGCTCAGGAAAAAGGCTGGATTATGATTCCCACTGGTGGATCGTCTGGTCACATCAAATTTGCCATCCATACTTGGGCGACGCTAACGGTTTCGGTGCAGGGGTTTCAAAGCTTTTTTGCGGTAGATCATGTCAATAGCTGCTGTGTGTTGCCGCTGTATCACGTCAGTGGGCTAATGCAGTTTCTGCGATCGCTTCTCTCCCACGGTCGCCTTCACATCATCCCTTTTGCCAATCTCGTCAGTGGCGAATCTAGCAGTACAGAGCAGGCTATTTTTTTGCAAGCAGATCGCAAAACACCACAGGATTTTTTTCTATCTCTTGTGCCCACTCAGCTTCAGCGGATTTTGCAGCAGCCCCATCGTCTCTCATGGCTCCGGCACTTTCACACCATTTTGTTGGGCGGTGCCCCCGCATGGCCTACGCTATTAGCCCAAGCGCAACAGCAGCAGCTTAATCTAGCGCTAACCTATGGCATGACGGAGACGGCTTCTCAGGTTGTAACGCTAAAGCCCCAAGCATTTTTGCGGGGGCGTTGCGATGTGGGCTGTGTGCTGCCCCACGCTCAAGTTGAAGTTTGCAATGCTGCTGGACAGACTTTAGCCGCGCATGAGACCGGAAACCTTGTGATTAAGGCCAAATCGCTGTTTCGGGGCTACTACCCGCACTTTGTTTCTGAAACAGTCTTAAACACGGATGATCTTGGCTATTTTGATGAGCAAAATCATCTACATATTTTGGGGCGTAGCAGCCGAAAAATTATTTCAGGGGGCGAAAATATTTTCCCTGAGGAAGTAGAAGCAGCACTGTATGCAACGGGTCTGGTCAAAGATGTTTACGTGATGGGGGTGCCCGATGATCGATGGGGCGAAGCTGTCGCTGCGATGTATGTGCCTCAACACTCTGGCGTCACGACTCAGCAGCTTAAGAATGCTTTAGACCCAACGTTAAGTCACTATAAGCACCCCAAACGCTGGCTGGTCGCTGACGAGATTCCTCGAAAGGCTCAAGGTAAGGTTGATCTCTTTCGCTTGCGGCAGATGGGATTGAGCTGAGCGTTAGTTTAATGTTGTGAGCTGCTTGAAAATAATTCCCTCTTGTTCAAATACCGCGATGAGTTTTCCGGTTGCAGCGTAAATTTTCGGCTGAGAATGAAGGACCCAGCCTCTCTGATGGGCAAGGCTATAGCCCCAGGCTAACTCTTGCGGTTTGGCAGTGGCTTTAATGTTTTGAGTCCAAGCTGCAAGATGCTGCGGCGCAATTTTTAAAACGGCTTTAATTTTCCAATCTGAAGGCCCAGGAATGATGCCGCCAGAGTTATCGTAATAAATCACATGAAATTCGGTAGCTTCAATGTCTGAAGGAAAAACCAAGTAGCGCTTTAAAAACTGAATTTTGTCTACATCGGTTGTGAACTGTTTGCTGTAGGTATTGGTCGTACGGTTGGGGAAATAATGGGCCATAAATGGCTGATAGACCCAACCCTGAAACCCTACGCCACCTGCTAAGGTCAACAGCATTACTCCTAAGATGCCGCCTATAATCCAGCGCTTTCTCTGGCTGCGATCGGAGTGGTTCAACCTGTTTTACCT
>JANNDV010000206.1:0-2673 GCA_031387975.1 Acaryochloridaceae cyanobacterium OTE_75_metabat_521
ATCGCCCCTCATGTCTTGAAGCACAACAAGGCGATAGCTTTGTAGCCAAACAATTCATAGGCTAAGATCATTGCAGGTCACATACTCATAAAGCATTTATGACAGCCCTATCTTTCCCCAACACTTCAACCCATACCTTCGATGTTTTGATTAAGCCCGAAACAGAAGGCAAAATCAGCGCAACCGTCCTGGGCTTACCAGCGTATCGAGCCACGGGGAGTGATCGCACCTCAGCCCTAGCAGCCTTGCAACAACTTTTAGCCGAAAACCTCTCTCAAGCCGAAATTGTATCCATAGATGTTGCAGTCCCCCCAGCCAGAAAATCCCTGGTTAAAAATGGCAGGTCGATTTAAGGATGACCCTCACTTTGATGAAATGCTTGACCACATCGAAGCCTATCGTCGCGAACTAGACGCAGAAATGGAACATCGCTTTCATGAACCAGACGAACAGGTTTAACTAAAGTGACCCTGTGGATTCTCGACACCGATCATAAGTTCCCTGCTGCAAAGGGAACATCCAGCCGTTGAGAAACGTATCCGCAGCATAAACCTCAACGACATCGCCATTACAATCATCTCCGTTGAAGAACAACTTTACGGCAGACTCAACAACATCCGTCGCGCCAAATCTCCAGAAACTCTAAAGACAGCCTACCAAGGACTGTATGAGACCCTAGACGATTTCAAAGCAGCGAACGTCCTCCAATTCAATCCGACCGCGATCAGTTTCTACCAAGAATTGGTGCGCCAAAAAATTCGAGTTGGCACCCAGGACTTGAGAATTGCAGCGATCACCCTCTCCGTAAATGGCATCATCGTCACCCCAAACCAGCGCGATTTTGCCAAAATCCCCAATTTAGTGATCGAAGACTGGTCAACAATCGTCTCTGGCTAGAATTCGCAAACCTATTGCTCAGCTTTGATGATCGCCCCTGACTCAATGTGTACAAAGCAGAGCCGTTTATCTTACAAACTCAGTGCGAGCCTCCTGCGTTTTGGTGAGCGCCTGTTCTAGTTCTTGCCAGCGGTTTTGCTCAATGAAAGCCGTGAACTGGTCGAGTGCTTGACGATATTGATACAGCGATCGCAGCAGTTCCTCGCGGTTATATTGCGCCATCATGCGACCCAGCTCTGGGTTGCCGCTGCCCACTCGACTGGTATCACAGAAGCCAGAGCTTGCCAGAGCTTGCGCTAAAGCTAACGTGGCAGGGTCAGACTCCAGTTGACAAGCTGAAATCAGACTTGCGCTCACCATTACAGGTAAATGCGAAATCTGGGCAACCGCGCGATCGTGCTGAGTCGGAGAACACTCATAATATCGGCTTTGCAGTGTTTTGATGAGAGTTGTTAACGTTGCGATCGCCGCCGCATCCGTTTGCGCTGTGGGGGTTAACACATAGGGGCGACCGACAAATAGCCCTGGCTGAGCAGATGCAATTCCCGCCGTTTCCTTGCCTGCCATCGGATGCCCGCCCACAAATCGAGTCCATAACGGCTCTAGCGTCTCTACCACCGAGGCTTTTACAGAGCCAACATCCGTCAAAATAGCTGTGGGCAACAGGTAGGGAATCAGCGCCTGAGTGGTCTGCTGCATAACCCCTAGGGGCGTACACAAAAACACAACTTCTGCACCGTTGAGCAGCGAAAGATCAGATCCAGCTTGGTCTACGGTACCCAGGGCGATCGCCGTTTCACAAGTTGCTTGCTGGCGACTCACCCCAATCACATGATGGCCTACCGCTCGAAAATCAAAGCCTAAAGAGCCGCCAATTAATCCAAGGCCAACAATGCCAATATCCATAGATTCAATTTTTGTTCTTGAACTTGGAACGACCTGATTACTTTTTGCACAACTCGCTAGCGCATAACCTGCAAACTTATACAGGTGTTACCCAGTAACTACCACTTGAGGAGATTAAACTGCTCCATATCGACCGTGTCGCGGTTGCGATAAATCGACAGAATAATTGCAAGACCCACTGCGGCTTCAGCGGCTGCCACCGTAATTACAAAAACTGAAAAGACCTGACCATTAATGGCTTGGCGATCTAAAAAATTAGAGAATGCAATCAAATTCATATTAACCGCGTTCAGCAGCAGCTCAATAGACATCAATACCCGTACCGCATTTCGACTGGTCACAAGGCCATAGATGCCAATACAAAACAGCGCCGCCGCAATAATCAAGAAAAATTGTAAAGGCATAGGAGTATTCTCGCTATCAAACAAAAACATCAAGCCAAAATCTCAGCTAAACATAGCTTAAGCAACAGGCTCACGAGGGCGTTCCGGCAGTTCTAAAGCAGGGGCAGGGTTTTCGCCAATAATGGCAGTTTCTTCGCCCATCACCGTCTCTCGACGGGCTAAAACAACCGCCCCAATCAGCGCCATCAGCAGCAAAACAGAGGCTAGCTCAAAGGGCAGTAAAAAATCACTAAAGAAATGCTCACCCATGGTCTGAATAGGCGAAACCGGAGGCGTGACCGATAAATCGACCTTCCAGTTCGTTTTAAGCAGCATGATGGTCAATAGCGAAAATAAACCTGCTGAGACAAATGCTGCCGCCCCTTTACGAATCCAGCGTCTGGGGACAGGGGCAAACTCTTCTTTCTTGTTCACCAACATAATGGCAAACAAAATTAAGACGTTAATGGCACCCACATACACCAGC
>JANNDV010000231.1:0-2300 GCA_031387975.1 Acaryochloridaceae cyanobacterium OTE_75_metabat_521
CTGCACAGCAGCAACAATCGGTTTAGGGAAGTAGTAAATTCGCTGGAGTAGCGTTTGAAACGTCACAATCAGATCCGCAATTCCATCAAGACTGCCAGACTGTGCCATTTGCCCCATCTCAGCGAGGTTAGCGCCTCCTGAAAAATGAGCGCTATTGCTACCAATCACTAACCCTTTCAGGTGATTGGTTTCGAGAAGATCTAGCACTTCAGATAGCCCCTTGACTACCTTCAGGCTAAGGGTATTCCCCTTCGAGCGAAATTCATAAAGACCTACCCCATCGCCAATGTCTAACAGCGCTGCTTCAGAATTTTGCCAGAGGGTGCGTGCTGGGTCAGCTTTGATTGTGTCTAAGTCAACATCAAGGCTCGGCGAAGATTTTCCTAGAGAACAAGGCGATCCAAACGCTGCCCCCTCAATTTTCTCCATCTTCTCTACCCAAGTCGGAACAGCTATCCCCGCTGTTTTCATGTCTGCTAAAACCCGTTCAAACCCCAATACATCCCAAGTTTCAAATGGCCCTAGTTCCCACCCAAAGCCCCAATGCATGGCGCGATCGCAATCTGCTGGCGTATCAGCAATTTCTGGAATGCGGTTGGCGCTATAGCTGAGGGTGTCCAGCATCAATTCTCGGAACAATGTTCCAGCGCGTCCAGTGTTGTCGTAGAGGGCACGGAGGCGATCGCCCAAATCCGGCATCCGTGCGATCACGTCCAGCCCTGGTAAATCCATCGGCTGGGGTTGTTCATAGCTTAGGGTCATAGGGTTCAGCGACAGAATTTGAGCGCCCTGCTTTTTGTAAAACCCTTGCCTTGTTTTTGCCCCTAGCGTTCCGGTTGTAACCAGTTTTCGCAGCAGTTCTGGCACCCTAAACACCTCGCGGCGTTCATCCTCAGGGATGGCTGGGTAGAGGTTCTCGACGACGTATATTAGCGTATCCAAACCTACTAAATCGGCGGTACGGAAGGTAGCAGATTTAGGCCGACCCACGAGGGTTCCCGTCAAGGTATCAATTTCTTCAATGGTGTAGCCCTTGTCCGTTAAGGCGCGTAGCCCCAGTAGGGTCACAAACATCCCAATGCGGTTGGCGATAAAGTTGGGCGTATCTTTGGCAATCACAACCCCTTTGCCTAAGTGCAGTTCGCCAAAATGCTGCACCCGTTCTAAAACTTGCGGATCGGTATCGGTAGTAGGAATTAGCTCCAATAGCTTGAGGTAGCGCGGCGGGTTGAAAAAGTGGGTGCCTAAAAACCGCTTGCGGAAGCTTTCAGAACAGCCTTGAACAATGCCATGAATCGGCAGTCCGCTGGTGTTAGTGGAAACTACGGCATCATTACGAACAACCTGCTCTAGTCGCGCCATGATCTGCTGCTTAATGGCTAAATTTTCAACGACGGCCTCAATCACCCAATCCACATCGGCAAGGCGATCAAAGTGTTCGTCAAAGTTACCGAGGGTAACACGGTGAGCAGTTTTGTCTGTAAAAAAGATGGGTGGCGAGAGCTTTAGCCCTTTCTTGAATGCAGCCTCTACAATGGCGTTTTTACTTCCTGTGGGGGCAGCAATATCGAGGAGATGAACCGTTAAACCTGCATTGGCGAGATGCGCTGCGATTTGCGTACCCATCACGCCTGCACCCAAGACAGCGGCGGTTCGGAATGGTTTTAGCATAGGTCACACCTTCTTCAAAAGTTAGGTTGTGAAACGAGGACTTAAAGATTGTGCAAACGCTGGACAAGCCTCTCCTTCTGGGTCAGGCGGAGGCGATGAGAGTGGCGTTGTGAAGGGTTCTGATGGGGTGGCGACAGTGCCATAAAGTGCCTCAATCTCTGATGTAAACCGCGCTAAGATTGCGGTGCGCTGAAGCTGACCGATGGGCGTTAATAACCCTTTCTCGAACGTGAGCGCAGTAGGAATGAGCCGAAATTGCTTAACAGCAGACCAGTAAGGCAAATGACAGTTCGCGGCTTCGACGATCGCCTGGTAGCGCTTCAAAATCCACGGGTGGCGCAGGAGGTCTTCTGCCGACAGCGTTAAGCCAAGCCGCTGGGCTTCCTGCCGAAGTGCTTTCCAGTTTGGGAACAGTAAAACTCCGCAGAATTTATGATCTGCGCCGACGACGATGGCTTGAGAGATGAGAGGCGATCGCCTCAATCTTGCCTCAATCGGCAATGGCGCAATATATTTTCCGGTTGCCAGCTTAAACAGATCTTTCTTGAGACCCGTAATTTTCAAGCAGCCCCCCGTGGTAAAGACTCCTAAATCTCCGGTGTGCAGCCACCCTTGAGCATCAATGGAGG
>JANNDV010000232.1:0-3351 GCA_031387975.1 Acaryochloridaceae cyanobacterium OTE_75_metabat_521
TGACCGCCCATGGGAATTAGGCTCATAGATTCCGCGCCGCCTGCCACAATCAGGTCAGCATGGCCTGCCAGGATGGATTGGGTCGCCATGGCGATCGTCTGTAGCCCAGAAGAACAGAAACGATTTACCGTGCAGCCTGGAACAGAATCTGGTAAGCCTGCTCGCTGTGCAATGACGCGCCCTAGATTAAACCCCTGTTCTGCTTCAGGAAATGAACAGCCAAAGATGAGGTCATCAATGTGATTCACATCTAGGCCAGGGACAAGGGCGATCGCCCCTTTCACCACTTCTGCGCCCATGTCGTCGGGTCGCAGGTTGTGCAGCGTCCCGCGTGGCGCTTTACCAATCGCAGTGCGAACGCTGCTGACAATATAGGCATCTTGCGATCTCATAGATCACCTCTCTAATTCCGCAGGGGTTTTTTGGTTTTAAGCATGTGAGCAACCCGTTCTTGAGTCTTGGGTAAACCCAATAGGGGGATAAAGTTTTCTCGCTCTAGCATTAGCAGGTAGTCTTCATGCACTAGCGCTGGAGCCGTGAGATCTCCGCCCGTCATCACGTAAGCCAACCGATTTGCAAGGTAGCGATCGTGTTCACTGGCGTATCCGCTTTGCTCAAACGTATAGGCACCCAGATCCAGCAGGGCACGACCAGGACGACCCAAAACATAAATGGCGTTCATCTGTGGGGGTGGAACATAGCCTGCCGCCGCCAAGTGCAGCACGGTTGATTTTGCGACCGAGAGACGGCGATCGCCATTTATTAAAATCTGCGTGGTAGGCGGTAAAAACCCTAGCGCTTTCCCTTCCTCGGCACTGCTCGATACCTTTGCTGTCGCAATGGTTTCAAAAGCCGCTTTCAGGAACGGCTGCACATGACTCGGCGTTTCAGATGCAGCCCGTTCTGCCACTCTCGCCGCCATTCGCATAATGCCGCCTGCACCAGGAATTAAACCCACAGAAAGTTCCACAAGGCCAATATAGGTTTCAGCCGCAGCAACCACGTTAGGGCAGGCCATCACCAGCTCACAGCCACCGCCCAAAGCCCGACCCTGCACAGCAGCAACAATCGGTTTAGGGAAGTAGTAAATTCGCTGAAGTAGCGTTTGAAACGTCACAATGAGATCTGCAATCCCGTCCAAACTTCCAGACTGTGCCATTTGCCCCATCTCAGCGAGGTTAGCGCCCCCTGAAAAATGAGCGCTATTGCTACCAATCACTAACCCTTTCAGGTGATTGGTTTCGAGAAGATCTAGCACTTCAGATAGCCCCTTGACTACCTTCAGGCTAAGGGTATTCCCCTTCGAGCGGAACTCATAAAGACCTACCCCATCGCCAATTTCTAACAGTGCTGCTTCAGAATTTTGCCAGAGGGTGCGTGCTGGGTCAGCTTTGATTGTGTCTAAGTCAACATCAGCACTCGGTGAAGATTTTTTGAGTGGACAAGGCGATCTAAATGCTGCCCCCTCAATTTTCTCTATCTTCTCTACCCAAGCAGGAACGGCTATCCCCGCTGTTTTTAGGTCTGTTAAGACCCGTTCAAACCCCAATATCTCCCAAGTTTCAAATGGCCCTAGCTCCCATCCAAATCCCCAGCGCATGGCGCGATCAAGGTCAGCAGTTGTATCAGCAATTTCTGGAATGCGATTTGCACTATAGCTAAGGGTGTCCAGTATAAATTCTCGGAACAATGTTCCAGCGCGTCCAGTGTCGGCGTAGAGGGCACGGAGGCGATCGCCCAAATCTGGCATCCGTGCGATTACTTCCAGCCCTGGTAAATTCATCGGCTGGGGTAGCTCATAGGCCAAGGTGACAGGGTTCAGCGACAAAATTTGAGCGCCCTGCTTTTTGTAAAACCCTTGCCTTGTCTTTGCCCCTAGTGTTCCGGTTGTAACCAGCTTTCGGAGCAGCTCTGGCACCCTAAACACCTGGCGGCGTTCATCATCCGGGATGGCTGGGTAGAGGTTCTCGACGACGTACATGAGGGTATCTAAACCCACTAAATCAGCGGTACGGAAGGTAGCAGATTTAGGCCGACCCACGAGGGTTCCCGTCAAGGTATCAATTTCTTCAATGGTGTAGCCCTTGTCTGTTAGGGCGCGTAGTCCCAGCAGAGTGACAAACATCCCAATTCGGTTGGCGATAAAGTTGGGCGTATCCTTCGCAATGACTACACCTTTGCCTAAGTGCAGTTCTCCAAAATGCTGCACCCGTTCTAAAACTTGCGGATCGGTATCGGTAGTAGGAATTAGCTCCAATAGCTTGAGGTAGCGCGGTGGGTTAAAGAAATGGGTGCCTAAGAACCGCTGGCGAAAACCTTCAGAACAACCCTGAATAATGTCATGAATCGGTAGTCCACTGGTGTTAGTGGAAACTACGGCATCATTGCGAACAACCTGCTCTAGTCGCGCCATGAGCTGCTGCTTAATGGCTAAGTTTTCGACGACGGCCTCAATCACCCAATCCACATCAACAAGGCGATCAAAGTGTTCGTCAAAGTTACCGAGGGTGACGCGGTGAGCAGTTTTGTCTGTAAAAAAGATGGGCGGCGAGAGCTTTAGCCCTTTCTTAAACGCAGCCTCTACAATTGCGTTTTTATGTCCCGTCGGGGCAGCAATATCGAGGAGATGAACGGTCAAACCTGCGTTGGCGAGATGCGCTGCAATTTGCGTACCCATCACGCCTGCACCCAAGACAGCGGCGGTTCGGAATGGTTTTAGCATAGGTCACACCTTCTTCAAAAGTTAGGTTGTGAAACGAGGACTTAAAGATTGTGCAAACGCTGGACAAGCCTCTCCTTCTAAGTCAGGCGGAGGCGATGGGAGTGGCGTTGTGAAGGGTTCTGATGGGGTGGTGACAGCGCCATAAAGCACCTCAATCTCTGATGCAAACCGCGCTAAGATTGCGGCGCGCTGAAGCTGACCGATGGGCGTTAATAACCCTTTCTCGACCGTGAGCGCAGTCGGAATGAGCCGAAATTGCTTCACGGCAGACCAGTAGGGCAAATGACAGTTCGCCGCTTCGACGATCGCCTGGTAGCGCTTCAGAATCCACGGGTGGCGCAGGAGGTCTTCTGCCGACAGCGTTAAGCCGAGTCGCTGGGCTTCCTGACGGAGTGCTTTCCAGTTTGGGAACAGTAAAACCCCACAGAATTTGCGGTCTGCGCCGACGATGATGGCTTGAGAGATGAGAGGCGATCGCCTCAATCTTTCCTCAATCGGCAATGGCGCAATATATTTTCCGGTTGCCAGCTTAAACAGATCTTTCTTGAGACCCGTAATTTTCAAGCAGCCCCCCGTGGTAAAGACTCCTAAATCTCCGGTGTGCAGCCACCCTTGAGCATCAATGGAGG
>JANNDV010000235.1:0-14789 GCA_031387975.1 Acaryochloridaceae cyanobacterium OTE_75_metabat_521
GTGGTGGTGACCATGCTCAAGCCTATGTTGTGATGACCTACAATGCTGTAACTTACGGCGCTTTACGTTAAGGCGCATTGCATCAAATCGCCACCTATCAAATTATCACTGAATGGGATCACAAGGTAAACTTTCTTTGCTTAAATCTCGTATCATTCGCCTTTTGCTAATTTCTACTCCAGATGCAGTTCATATAAAGGAGTAGTCGATGGGCGAGGGTATCTTAAGTGCGATCGCCTTCTATCGCTTTAGCCTCTAACTGAACCTTGTTGTACAGGTCTACGAGTGAAATCTGAAAGGGGGCTTTTGTAAAGGTGATCGCCTCATCTGATTCGTCGTATTCACAGAAAGACCACTGCTTCATTCCGGTCTTAGAAAATTGCTCAACATGAATGCGCGTTTGGTCGATGAGCAAATATTCTTGAAAACCAGGAATGGTTCGATAAGCGTCAAACTTGCTCTCTCGGTCGTAACTTTTTGTACCTTTCGACAACACTTCCACAATCAAGATCGGATTTAGGACAGTATCTGTACGGTTTTGGAAATACTCTGGCTCTCCCGCAATAACCATGACATCTGGATAGGTATATATGCGATGTTCTGGAATCCAAAGTCTCACATCGCTCATGTACACGCAGTATGCCTGTTGCTTAAACGCAACGTTCAATTCTGAACTTAGATTCAGCGTGATCTGATTGTGCTTCGTCGAGCCGCCTGCCATTGGAATAATTTGCCCATCAATATATTCGCTTTTATACTCTGCAACCGTTTCCAGTTCTAAATACTCTTCTGGTGTGTAGTATTGCTGCTCAATGGCTTGCATCGCTTAACCCCTTCAGGAACCTTGATTTAAGTATTCTAACTGTGAACCACCAATCCCCCTTATCGCTGCCCCGTTTGGACATTCCAGAGTTGGGTATAAATTCCCCCCAGATCCAATAGCTCCTCATGTTTGCCTTGCTCTACAATTTTGCCCTGCTCCATCACGTAGATGCAGTCCGCATAGCGGATGGTCGAGAGTCGATGGGCGATCGCAACGGTAGTCCTGTTCGCCGTAATGTACTCCAGCGATTTCTGAATCGCCGCTTCTGTTTCGTTATCCACAGCAGAGGTTGCCTCATCCAAAATCAAAATGGGTGGGTCTTTAAGGAGGGCACGGGCGATCGCCAGTCTTTGCCGCTGACCACCGGAAAGTTTCTGACCGCGTTCGCCGACAATGGTGTCATAACCTTGGGGAAGCTGTTGGATAAACGCGTGGGCTTCGGCATTTTTAGCGGCGATTATAATCTCCTCTGCCGCTGCCTCTGGACAGCCATAGGCAATATTTTCTCGGACGGTGCCGTGGAATAGGAAAATATCTTGGCTAACTAAGCCAATGCAGGCGCGTAAGTCTTTCAGGCGCAAATCGCCAATGGAGGTGCCATCTAGCCAGATCTGACCAGACTGGATTTCATAAAACCGCAGCAGCAGCTTAACGAGGGTACTTTTGCCCGATCCTGTGGAACCCACAATGGCGATCGTTTTTCCGGCAGGCACTTTTAGCGTTAAATCTTGGATAATGGCGCGCCCATTCTGGTAGCCAAAGGTGACGTTGTCAAACAAAATCTCGCCTTTGACCTGTTCTATTGGTAAAGGCGTTGCGCCGGAATGAATTTCTAGGGGCGTATCCAGCAGATTCATCACGCGCTGGGTGGAGGCCATTGCTCGCTGGTACTGGTCAAGGGTATCGCCGAGACGAGTGAGGGGCCACAGTAAGCGCTGAATCAGATAAATCAAGACGCTGTAGGTGCCGACGGTGAGATTACCTGCTACCACCTGAAGCCCACCGCCGCCGAGGGTGGCTAAGAAGGCCAACAAAATCAAAATGCGGATCAGCGGGACAAAGGCAGCACTGAGGGCGATCGCATGGCGGTTGCTCTGGCGATAGGCTTCACTGTCTTGGCGAATTTGCTCGGCCTCAAAGGCTTCGGTGGTAAAGCTTTTGATGGTGGTAATGCCGCTGAGGTTATTAGACAGACGACTATTGAGGAAGCTCACTCGCTCTCGCACGGCGGCATAGCGGGGGGCTAAGACCTTTTGGAAGGCGATCGCCCCCCAGATAATAAAGGGCATGGGCAACACCGCCACCCACGCCACGCCTGGAGCAAGCACAAAAAATGCGCCGCCAATGATAATTACCGTGGTGATCACCTGAATCACTTCGTTTGCGCCACCATCTAAAAACCGCTCAAGCTGGTTGATGTCGTCGCTGAGGATCGACATCAGGCTTCCGGTACTTTGCTCCTCAAAAAAGGCCATTTCGAGGTTTTGGAGATGCCCGTAGCCATCCAGCCGCAGGTAGTGCTGAATGGTCTGCGCTAAATTGCGCCACAGCCTTGCATAAAAATACTCAAACAGCGACTCTAATCCCCAGATGATGATGGATAAGCCGCAGATCAGCGCCAACTGCCCGCCCACGTCTGGGATGCCCCAACGGGCGATCGCCGACTGGTCTTTTTGCACTACCACATCCACTGCCATCCCAATTAAGGCGGGGGGAGCCAAATCAAACACTTTGTTAAGAACAGAACAAATGCTCGCCAGCCAAATTTCCCGCGAAAAGGGACGACTGTAGTGCAGAAGGCGGTTTAGGGGCGGCGGCTGACGAGAAGATGTGATCATGATGACTGCGGTTTGGATTTAAACGGGGAACACTAGGGGAGATAGCTTTAGATAAGGTTAAGACCTGTGAAGTTATACGTCTTTGCCTTAATCTAATGAGTATATCTACTGCTTTTGTGCGAACTCATTTTTTCGTTGTGCATTGATTCCACCATGATAGAACTTGACTCTCTTCCTATCGTTGCTGAACGTGCTGAAACCCTAAGCAGTGACGTTTTGCTGACCATTTCTAAATTGGCAGGTCGCCAACGCCGTATTGAGTCTACGATTTACCTTCCTTTCCCTATTGAGCAGGTTTGGGGCGTTCTGACGGATTATGAGGCACTGGCAGACTTTATTCCTAACCTTGCTAAAAGCTGCCGTATCCCTCATCCAGATGGCGGCATTCGGGTTGAGCAGGTCGGCACACAAAATCTCAAAGTGGTGACGTTTTCGGCACGGGTTGTCT
Source organism: Acaryochloridaceae cyanobacterium OTE_75_metabat_521 (assembly GCA_031387975.1). GTDB lineage: Bacteria > Cyanobacteriota > Cyanobacteriia > Thermosynechococcales > Thermosynechococcaceae > JAAURS01. The sequence goes on from JANNDV010000235.1 coordinate 3,110, forward strand.
TAGATATGGTAGAGGAATATCCCTCGGCGATTCATTTCACGATGGCTGAAGGGGATTTTAAGTCATTTTCGGGTGAGTGGCTGCTTCAGTCTGTCCCAGAAACGGACGGGGGCGGAACCCGACTGACCTATATTTTAGAGGTCTGGGCGAAGGCGACTATTCCTGTGATTGCCATTGAGCAACGCCTCAAAAAAGACTTACCTCAGAATTTGTACGCGATTCGCGATCGCCTTTCGGCACTCTATTCTTAGTCAGTAGTAGCTTGGGTTTCATGCTTCAACCCAAGCCCTAACCGATGTAGTACCGCAGAGTGAGAATATCGTGCGGTATCTAGTTCTTTGTGTTGGTCACATACCATCGGCGATCGCCTTTTTATAAGCCTCATTTTGTTAATTGGCTCAGACGGTCTTTCTGGTATTCGATGAGTTAATCGTGGTAGGGCATGGGTTTCGTCCCTCAACCCAGCCTCCGATCTACTCTTCGTTGCTACAGTTCAGATTTCGGACACGCCCATCTGGCATGGTAGTTTCATAAAAAATAGCATCACTGGTGTCAATATCACTCCACTCAACCTGACTCAGGTTAGTTCTGCTGAAATTGACTTCTCTCAAATCAGTTTCAATGATGCAGGATTCAGAGAAGTTAGCATCACTCAAATCAGCACCTCTTAAATCGGCCTGTCGGATAAGAGTATTACTCAGGTTAGCTCTGCTCAAATCAGCATTCTGGAAACTAGCTTTTTCAAGGCCAGCTCCTCGCAAACTAGCGTCGCTCAAATTAGCTCTCTCCAGATTGACACCTCTCAGATAAGCATCATTTAGAATGATGCCCCGCAAGTCAGCTTCTCTCAGGCAAGCTCCCTCCAGATTGATACTGGTAAAGTCTCTTTCTCCAGAAGCATATTTCCTCAACAGCTCTTGAGCACGTTCTCTTCTTCCCATGATTCTACTGCTTCATTTTTGCGAGAAAGTATGAAGATGGGTCGACATTAGGAAACCCATTACCTGACCAACCCGCCAGGATAAGTCGCTTCACCCTAACGATATTCACTCAAGATTAGAGCCTTCTATTCGCTTAGGCGATAGACGCATCAGGAGTCCGCAGCCATAGCTTTAGCTTGAGAGCGCGAATCGCTAGAGCGGAGATCGTTTTTGCTTAAGCCTAAGCTTTTGGGTTTACTGAAGGGGGCGATGTCTTTGGGGCTGCAAGATTATAGAAGCGATCACGGCAGTGCGATTTGTCAGAGGCAATACTAATGAGATCTCAGCCACTGATGCAGATCATCAACATTCGTAAAATCTAACAATGCCTCACCCAAAGACTCAAGTTGAGGTAAAGACAAAGATTGAATCTGCGATCGTATCGTTGGAGATACTTCGCCGATTCGACGGGTTAAGAGGCGTAGGATGAGCGAATGGGCCTCTTTCAGCGCACCACGTTGTTCACCTTCCGTTATGCCGCGCTGTTCACCACGCTGTTCACCACGCAGCTCAGTCCGCTGCTCCCATTCCAGATATGCTTGCGACAAAGCCATCATTAACTCCTGTTCTTCTGAAACCTGTCCCGTGACCTCAATACTGATTTTCCAGTTCGCCAATAATCTTAGTATACTCGACCGTCTAGGATCCCCAGCATTAAACGCAATCACTTGTGCGATAGCCCCTTGTTGGGTCTTTCCCCGACCCAGTAAACGTAGCCATAAAGTATCAAAGGTTACTGGAAGTCGATTAATGGACACGATCGCCGTTCTCTGCGCAGTAGGCAGAAAATAGACTCCCTCGCCCCAATCAGACTCAGTAGACGCGCCAAAGCTTTTCAATAGATTTTCTGAAGCAGAAGAGGCCAAAATCCACAAATAGGGAAGTTGTTCTTCCGGCAAAGATTTTTCATCACGTCGTGCTTGACGACGATAATCACCATGAACCTGAAACAACTTCAGCAAACAACTACGGATCTCATCTGTAGACGGTTGATTGCGAAAGGGTTCAATCAGACAAGGCGTTTGAGCAATCCGTCCCAACAACCCTAACTCATGCATCGTAGATGGGGCACTAGGGGCAAAGAATACATCCACCCATTGAGCTTCACCCGCAACCTCATAGCTCGTTTCAACCGTTCCAAAAGGTGAAAGAACTTCTTCTAGAAACTGCTTGGAAAACTGGTCTGAGCTATTTTTGGTCATGCTGAACGGAACCGGAGAGCGCCTTCATCATGCCATATTATGATTGTCGCCTTGCTCCAGAACGTTGCAAGTGTGAGTCTTTGGTGTTGATATTGGGCGATCGCATTCCTCAATTAGGTGATCGCCCAGACTTGGGCTTCCCATTCGCTTACGCAAAAGCTACGCACCAAGAGTCCGCAGCTTTTGCTTGAGAGTGCGACTTGCTGCTAGAGCGGCGATAACTTTGTTTATGGCTGTGACCTGAGCCAATCGTCCAAATCATCAGCATTAGAGAAATCGAGTAACGCTTCACCCAGTAACTCTAAATTTTCAAGGGACAGAGATTCAACCTACGAACGACTTTCGTCGCGCTTACGCTTCGTTTAACCACCTAGCTGCTGAATTTTTTCTGTCATTTTTTGATAGTCTTCCGTTTGACCTAACGATTGATATAAATCAGCAGACTGTCGATAATCTTGAATCGCCCCTTGTTTGTCACCTAATGCAGCACGAGTAATCCCACGATTTTGATATGCGCTGGCATTTTTAGGATTGAGTCGAATGGCTTCGTCATAGTCCTTTAGTGCGCCCTGGCGATCGCCTGAGTCATCCCGAGCATTCCCGTGTCCTACATACGCATCCGCATCTTTAGGATTCAGCCGAATAGCTTCGTCATAATCTTTCAGTGCGCCCTGGTTATCCTTTAAATTATATCGAGCATTACCACGATTGTAGTAGGTACTCGCATCATTTGGATCGAGTTGAATTGCCTTATCAAAGTCCTTGACTGCTCCTTGATTATCCTCTAATTTATACTTGGCAAGGCCACGGTTGTAGTAAGCATTAATATATTTAGGCCTGATTTCAATCGCTTCATTATAGTTATTGATAGCCTCTTTATACTCGCCCATTTTATATCGAGACAAACCACGATTATAGTAAGTATCTGGATCCTTTGGATCGAGTTTTATTGCCTCATCGTAGTCTTTGATAGCTTCCTGATAATTTTCTAAAATGTATTGAGCTAGACCACGATTGTAGTAGGCATTAGTATATTGAGGCTTCAGTCGAATGGCCTCATCATAGTCCTTGATGGCTTCCTGATTTTCACCTAGGTTATATCTAGCAAAACCACGATTCAAATAAGCACTAGCATCTTGTGGATTAAGCTGAATAGCTTTGTCATATTTTTTGATTTCATCAGTAAAATTTTGCTGGCTATTGGTTGTTTGGTCTTTCTGATCTGTCTCACTCGTTGAAATATTATTCTGAGATTTTGTGACTGCGAAAATGCAGGCCAAAATAACAACGAATGCCGTACATCCAGTTATCGCAAATGCCACGACTCCCATGAGTCCAGATTTACCTTGTTGAGGTTTAGGCTGTTGGGGCAGATTCACCACTGTTTTTGCAAACGATTCTTGAGGTAGCGACACGATTGGAGGCTTTGAGCGAGATCTAACAACCGTCTTTTCTAAGCCGTTTGGATCTACTTTCTCTATCAGAGGCTTTGAGCGTAGACTCATAACGGTCTCAACCAATGCACTTGAGGCAATTTGCGCTGAAGCATATCGATCTCGGAAGTGATAGCAGATCATTTTATCTAAAACTTTGGCAAACTGAGGACTCACAGAGACAGCATCTTTCCAGATTAAATCGCCTGTTGATGAGTCTTGCTGCGGCATTCTCCCTAGTAGCGCTTGAATCCCCAATACCCCCACCGCATACACATCACTCGCAAGCTGCGGATGCCCGTGGGCCTGTTCTGGTGGCATGTACCCCGCCGTCCCAATCGCAATGGTTGAGGTGGTATGACCTTCTGCATCAATCGTCAAAGCGTTGATTTCTTTAACCGCCCCAAAATCAATCAAAACAATCTTTTGATCGTGTTGACGACGCATCAAGTTCTGAGGCTTAATATCTCGATGGATGACGCCATGCTGATGCACAACGGACAATACTTCCAAAATTTCCTTCAAAAGTTTAACGACACTTGCCTCGCTCCAAGTCTGACCCACAATCAGTTCTTCGCTCAAGGTATGACCCTCAACAAATTCCTGAACCAAATAGAACTGATTGTTTTCTTCAATATGGGCAAACAGACGCGGAATTTGGTCGTGGGCGTTGCCCAAATCGTATAAAACCTTCGCTTCTCGATCAAACAGTACCCTTGCTGCCTCCAAAATTGCGGGTTCTGTGTGTTTAGGCTTAAGATGCTTGACGACACATTGAGGATTTCCTGGCAAATCTAAATCCTCAGCCAGGTAGGTATCTCCAAATCCCCCACTCCCTAAAAAACGGTTGATTTTGTAGCGATTGCGTAAAACTGTCCCAATTTGCATAGGTTCAATGAAATGGAGATTGGCATCAATTTTGACATAGGTAAACTCCCAGATCCTAATCGTCCCCAAAACCCATAAATCTTTATCTTTGAACCGACCCGACGCTAAGGATCGTGGATTAAATAACCTCCAGAATTAAGCTTTTTGCGGTTTGGCTGTGTAATTCCATTCTGGTAGGTAAGGATCGTGGATTAAATAACCTCAACTTTTGACCCTCACCCCCAGCCCCTCTCCCGCTCTGGGAGAGGGGAGCCGGAGTTTCTTGTTCCCCTTCTCCCGCTCTGGGAGAAGGGGTTAGGGGATGAGGGAATGCAGAGCGTATCGCTTCTAAACAATTCTGTAAGTTTTTAATCCACGATCCTAAGCGAATCGCCAAATATCCCATTTTGCAAATGTCTAACATTATAATTCTCCCAAAACTCAGATTTTAGATAGCATTTGCAGAGAAATAATATTTGCTTTACGTATGTTGAATAACCATGACTGAGCAAGGTGCATGATGCAAAACATAGTTGCTGGTACTGCCCAGCAACATTTCACTTAAAGCCGATTTCTGATTGCGTCCTATTACGATTAAGTCCACCGACTCATTCTTTGCTGTTTCACAAATCATTCGTCCTGGGTCTCCAACATTTTGAAAGATCTCGGCTTTAATGCTGCGACTATTAGCCTGTTGAGCATAGGACTGGAGGCGTTCTGTCCCGCTCCTTTCATAAACTTGCCATTCCTTTTGATATTGTTGGACAGCCAGATCGTTCGTTATAGGATACATACCTCCCATAAATGGACTACCTACGGTTTCAAAACTACTCTGAAGTAGATTAAGGACATGTAAAAGCAAAATCTCGGCACCAAATTTTTCAGCTAATTTTAATCCAGATTCTAAGATTTGTTCTGACTCTGGAGAGTCGCTAGTTGCAATTAAAATTTTATTTAACATCAAATTCATTCTCATAAATTACTAGATAGAGTGAGTACGTAAACGTCATTAAAGGCATAAGAGATCAAAATTACATCTACTCAAATTCCATTTCTTTAGTGCAGAACTCACTTAAATGCTTTAACTAAAGCCTCAAACTGCACTCGCAACGACTTGTCATGAGGCGTAACAAGCGGGATTTTGCGATCAATACCCAAAAACTCGTAGACCGCTATCTGAGCCGCCCGGACTGAATACTCAACCGTGAAAACAACATCATCAGGAATTTCAACAAACTGGCTAATAAAGGCAAGATTCTTTGAGCTACGCGGGATCGGCAATGGTCGATCTGTGCGTAAACGCGGCATAAACATACTGGTGATGTAGGGCATTCTGCAAGGAATACAGTTCGCTGATGCCACGGTGTCCAGATCAAATCGCAGATGACCGCAGAGTTCTCGCAAAATTTCTTCACCGTTGCACTCGCTCATTGGCTTGGGCACAAAATCACCCACGCGATCAGGGAAAAGGGCATATCCCCAGAAAACCTGTACGTCAGCAGGCTGATTTGCAAAGTGGGGCTGATAGGCCAACACAATGGACATCAGCCAGTTTGAGTCTTTAAACGTAACGAGTCCACCCGTTCCTGGCACGTTACCGCTAAATTTTGTCATCTTGTCAAAGAACGCGGGGTTTTTAAGCGTAACGGTAAAAGATTCCCACAAAGACTCGGCAATGCTGCTGTTAAAAGCCGCCGGGTTGCCAAAGTCTGGGTTTTCTGCCGCCAGCTTTTCCCACAGCGCCCAGCTATTGCAGTCCTGTTTGGTCAGCTTCTGGGGTGCGCTCGTCATAGAACCCAAGCTTGAGGCATCCGTCATCGATCCGTTTTGCAGAAAAACAAGGTCGCCGTCTTTAAGGGCGATCGCCTTGCTTTCACCTCGATGCTGATAGTGAATGCCTGTCACCACCAGCTTACCCGCTTCAATCTTGCGTTCTAGATCCGTTACCTTACAATCAATGATGAAATTCACATCTTGGTCTGCAAGCCAGCGCTGAAGGGGACGAACCAGTGAATCGTACTGATTGTAGATGGTGCGCTTTACCCCAGCGAGGGTTTCAATCCGAGAGAATTCGAGCATAAAGCGATGCAGGTAGCGCTTGAATTCAACGGCACTATGCCACGGCTGGAAGGCAAATGTAGTCACCCACATATACCAAAACTCAGTCTCGAAGAAGTCTGGAGAAAGCCAATCCGTGATGCGGCTAGCACCCAACTCATCTTCATTGGCCAAGCTAAGCTCCAACAATTCTTTGCGGTTTTGTATAGAAAAGCCCATCGAACTTACGGGGACTTTTGCTCGGCGGCGGTCAACCAGACGCGCCATGCAGTTTGACCTGTGCTGCTCGTTGAATGCTACCGTCTCGTCAAATACCGTTTTACCAGGCGAACTCAAGGATGAGATTGACCTGTAAAGATCCCAAGTGCATTCGTAGTTATCGGTCGTCAGCATCCTTCCACCCCGCATCGAATAGCCATCTACGGGGTTTCCATACCCATCCAGACTCCCGCCTAGAAGAGACTTTGCTTCCAGAATAAAAATATTTTTACCAGGGAGTCCTCCATCGCGAATCATGAAGGCTGCGGCGGCTAGAGAACCGATGCCGCCCCCTAATAAATAGGCATTAAATTCCTTACTCATATCAACTTACCCTCTGAAAAGCTGGGTTTAATCTTGTTGTCCTGTTTTCAATCGGCCTGTAGCTTGACCAACGTTTTGTCCCAGCAGCATCACTAATCCAAACTGCTAGCATCAGACCATTCGAGTCTTGTCCCGTCAAAACTTGAGTGGGCGATTCAAGCGTATGAGCGTAAGTCACTTCGTCTTGACCCACTTCAAGATCTGGGCAAAAGAATGAGACAAGACATTTATCAGTAGACAGGCAGCTTATTTTTCTGTAGCCCCCAAAGCTGCTTCGGCATCTCGCCTAGCGACGATTGCCGCCAAGGTTGCTTCTTCGGCTTCTTCTAACGCCGCCATTGCTAAGAAGGTCGCTGTCGCCGCATAGCTTTCAGCGCTCTCTGCCCGATGTTCGAGCTTTTTGATTTCGCGGCTCACTCTCCATTCCTCGACATGGGACTTCACCTCAGATTCTTTTTCCTCGAACTGAGCTTTGAGCTTCGCTCGGTATCCGTCAAATTCTTGCTTTTTAGCGTCCAGCTTTGCCTTTGCTTCATCAAGTTTTGACTGAATCTCAGCCTGAGTTTTCTTCGGTGCAGATTGAATGCTTTCCTTTAGCGATTTTGCCCGATCTTCAACCGCTTCTAAATTGTCATGAAGTTGTTGAGTGAAGTTGTCAATTTCAGTGCTCATGATTCTTCCTTTAATATTTTGAGTCTTTAAGATTTGTTGCTCACTGTCTAAAATTTGAACTAAAAGCTCGAACAACAATCCACATACAGATATCGCTGAGCTGTTAAGTCGCTATAGCTTTTTATATTGTTTATTTTGATCGAGCTACAGTTTAAAATTGCTTTGCATATAGTTAATGCTTTCACAAATCACTCAATGCGCACTCTACCTTTTGACTATTCGGTAAAACTTAAATAATTTAAACGCTTTCTAAGCCATAATCGCTTTCACCAAGAATCTTAAAGCCTTGTCGAAATTGTAGGCGCAGCATCATGACCCGTTAGGCAATGCCTGATTGCCCTCCGATTTGTGACTTCAAATCAGCCTGCACGTCGCGCATTTTGTTCTGGGTGCGCCAGTAAACGTCTTCCATCAGCATGTGTGAGAACTCACCATTTCGCCCGATGCTGTAAAGTCCTGCAATGCCAGTGGATTTCTCAAGGGCGACTCGATCTGCTTCATATTCGTTCAAAAAGATGGGATAGGCGATGGACGATCGCATCACCCGACATCCCAAATACTGCTGCTGCACGGTCGGAATAATCGGGCGCAGTGCATCTCGGCAAAACACACCCAGGGCATCATCTGGCATGCTCCAAATGGCGTCACCCACTTCGCAACCAATATCGACCGTAATAATGGTCTTACCCGCAGGCGCTAGCCATGGCATAGAAAGCGGTGTCTCAGTTAAGCGAAAAAAGGGAAACTCCGCTTCTGGTGTCCAGAGCACCGTATTGGGCAAATAGCCACGCCCATTGAGCCGCAGATTCACAAACACCATGGGGCGATAGCGGAATTTTGTAAGAGGGCGTAAGGCATCGGAACCGTTGATGAGCCGCGCTAAAACCGAGCAGGGCGCGGTACTAATCACCGCTGAGACGGGCTGCTCGGTTCCCTTTACCCGAATCGCGGTCACCTGCTCCTGCTCGACTAATATGGATTCGACTGGAGACTCTAGCGCAATGGCACCTTCTAGCCCATCCGCTAGGCGCTGACAAAGCGTACTTGTTCCGCCTTCAGGGTAAACGTGCCACACATTGGGGTGCTCCGGCATTTCGTGGCTGTAGCCACTGGCAACCGCTCGATGGGTTAAATGACTGGCTGCTTTAAGTAAAAACGTGTAGCCAATCGAGTTTTGGAGTTTGCTGCCGACCGCCGCCGATAGCTGCGAGGCATCGGCTCCCGACCAGGCTTCTAAAAGTGGAATGGCAACTTCATTGGCAAGGGCTTTACCGTAGCTGGCGCGAAACCACTCGGCGGCTGAGCTATTGGCGCGCTGCTGGTTTCCTGGGGTAAGTTTACTCGCCAACCCACTCAGACAAAACCGAGGTACCTGAAGTAGCCCAAACGGGTAGCCATAGGTACGCCCCTGAAGCCAAACGGCCTCGCCATAGTGACGAACGGTGCGGCATTGAGCGCCCACCCCTAACGCTGCGGCGAGACGATTGGTAATAAAGTGAGGGCCAAAATCGTAGCTAAATCCATCTTCATCATTGAAACTTTGGGCTAATCCTGCAATGCGCTGACCAGACTCATACAGCACAATCGGAATATTTTGACGGCGCAAGGTAACGGCAGCGGTAAGACCTGCAATGCCTGCACCAATGATGGCAACGGGGGCTGGGTGGGAGGATTTCATACCTATGCGTTCGCGTTACGTTGACAAATCAGAAGGGGCGTCTGAGGGTCACGCGCAGGAGCGCACCATGACCTAGCTTTTGATGCAGCAGATCAAACAGGGTAAAAATGCCCAAAGCCAGGGTCGATTTTAGGGTAAATTGGCGAATAAGCCAAAGTGGAGCGCCCCAGTCTACTAAAGCATTATGAAGGGAGTAAACCCAGTTAACGGGGCTAAGAATTGTCGTAAGCTGGGCGACTTCAAGATCAACCTTCTGCGCTAACTGTCGAAGGGTTGAGGGGTTAAACAAATTCCAGTGACGTGGGAAGTGGTAGCCGCCCCAGTGGCGCTGCTGGAACAGTCGAAAATCGAGGGTGTCAGTATTGTCGGTGACGATCACGACGCAGCCACCCGGACGGAGGAGCGATCGCACTGCCTCTAGCACCTGCACTGGGTTGTCAACGTGTTCAAGGGTGGCAATCATAAAGGCTAGGTCATAGGAGGCTTTGGGCAAATCCAGAGACTGAATCGTACCTTGATGAATGGTTAAGCCAGCTCGGTTTGCGGCAATGACGGCGAGATCGCTGGGGTCGATTCCTTCAAGCTGCCAGCTCGATTGGCCAAACTGCCGCAGCAGCCCCAGGTGAAAGCCATCGCCGCACCCAACGTCAAGAATGCGAGCACTGTCGGGCAACCCTTTACAGCAAGACAACAGCCGCCCTGCTTCTAGCCTGCATCGGACTTTATAGACAAAGCCAAACTGTTCTTGTGAAAAGTCGTAGGCGTGATAGTCCGGCGGATAAATCCGCGAAAGTTCTTCAACCGCAGGACGAGGGTTGAGATAAACCAGTCCACATTGGCGGCAGCGCATTGCCAAAAAGGTGTCAGGGCTGGTGCGATACTCAAAGTCTTCACCGACAGCAATGGGTTCGGCATCGTCACCATTGCAAATGCAGCAGTGGACTGACATGAGTGATAGAGGGCGATCGCCGCCTGGTCGAGCAACAGCGCCCCGTTGACTAAGGGAATCGGGCTTTGCAGATGCACGGTTCATAGATAAAAAGTCCGCACTACTTGACTAGAGATCATTGACCCAAAATAAGCAATCCCACGCTTTTAAGCCATCAAGAACGCCCTTGCGCTTGAGAATCAAAGGTCAACTATGGCAGGCAAACATAAAAATAAGATGAAGTAGACTGGCTGCCTATTCTGCCATCGCTCATCCCTTGCTTGCCCGTTAGCGTGATTGCTTTCGCACAAAGCTTTGAATCAGCGCCATGGCCTCGGGCTGAATTTCATGACCCATATCTAGCTCGTGGTACTCTACCGTCGCGCCAGCCTCAACTAAAGCTTCATGAGATTTCCGCGCAACGGAAATCTGAACGATGGTATCTTGTCGTCCGTGAATCATGAGGATGGGCGGGAATGTTTTGGGTAGGGGACGCACTTCTAGGGGATGCAAATAGCCACTCAGTACCACAAGTCCTGCGACGGGCAGATGAGTGCCAACATCTAGGGTCATGGCTCCGCCCTGGGAAAATCCAGCCAGGATGGTTTTGCTGAGGGGCACGCTATCGCTGTCTTCTAAAGACAGCATCAGATCCGTCAGCATTTGACGACTCTCTGGCAAACCTTTGCGCGTTGCAAAGTCGGAGAGGTCGTACCACATCCGTCCATTGGGCGCTTGAGGGTGCGGCATTGGCCCATTGGGGAACAGAAACTGATACTCTGCCAGGTTTAAATAAGGCACCAGAGAAGCTAAATCTTGAGCATTAGAACCCCAGCCGTGCAGGGCGACAAGGCGACCTGTTGGCTCGGCAAGGGGTGGGGTAGGGTAGGCGATCGCAGTCAGAGACAAGGCAGCACTCCTGATAGATGAATACCTACACTGTAGGTCAAGTCCTATCCGTCAACATTGCGCGTCCGCCTTTATGCTGGTAAGGGCGTTGCACTCACAGCAGGTTTGATTTCCTCATGACTCGTCTGGCACTTTTAAGCGTTTCCGATAAAACTGGGCTAGTGGAATTTGCCCAGCGCCTCGTGAGCGAGTTTGACTTTGAAATCATTAGCAGTGGCGGTACCGCAGCCACGCTTAAGGCAGCAGGGGTTCCCGTTGCGAAGGTATCAGACTACACAGGCGCACCGGAAATTTTGGGCGGACGGGTCAAAACGCTACACCCTAAAATCCATGGCGGCATTTTGGCACGTCGAGATGTAGAAAGCGATCGC
>JANNDV010000253.1:0-5515 GCA_031387975.1 Acaryochloridaceae cyanobacterium OTE_75_metabat_521
AAGTCTTTGAGTGGAGGTTTTTGAGCTGACCAAATTGTTAATAAATCGTCATAACCAAAATCTAAACCACCGCCAATTCTTCGAGCCAGAAACTAACCTCAACCTGTCTAATGCACCCTACCTATTCGCGACGGTATAACGTCATCGAATTTAGCGGTGGCTAGTAAAGTAAGCAAGACAGCCCGTGTGTTCCGTTCATCCGCTGCAATGAGTCGTTATACAACGCGACTTTGGGGAAAACCCCGATCGCATTTCCCCGTATTTTACCCCACCGACAACCCCTTGCAAAGTGTGAAGGCGATCGCCCCCACCCAAATCTCCAAACGTTTCACAACCTTCATAGCTCCTTGCACCTTCTGATGGCTGCTTCAGCCATTTACTAAGTTGTTGAGTGGAGGTTTTTGGGAAGACCGAAATGTAAATAAATGGTCACAACCAAAATCTAACCCACAGCCAATTCTTCGAGCTAAAAACTAACCTCAACCTGTCTCACTCACCCTACTTTTGCGCAACGGTATAACTATAATTAGACGGACATTTGCAGCCTATCTGCCTTGCTCAAGCATATTAGGCCGAAACCTTGCAGTCTAAAACCCCAAATCGAGCAGTTAGACAGCAATTATTCGGTATAATAGACTAATTCTGGGTGGTTAGACAGCGTTTTGCAGCCTAAATTCAGGAAAATTAACACAATACTTTCAGATCATCACCTCCTCCTCACCCATGCATCGCCCCACTCGCCCTCATGGATAAACCCCCAAAAAAGCTCCTAGAGCAAATGCGCGATGCCATTCGCCTCAAGCATTACTCCTATCGCACAGAAGAAAGCTACCTTTCCTGGGCAAAGCGATACATATTGTTCCATAACAAACGGCATCCCAAAGAAATGGGAGCCGCTGAAATAGAAGCCTTTCTAACCCACCTTGCCGTAGAGCAACACGTCGCCGCCTCCACCCAAAATCAAGCCCTTTGCTCACTGCTGTTTCTCTATCGACACGTCCTTAAACAAGAGCTTAATATCCCTATAGATGCCGTTCGGGCAAAAACCTCCCACTACTTGCCCACCGTCATGACCCCAGAAGAAGTCACCGCCGTCATTCATCATCTATCCGGCGTTTATCAAATTTTGGCAAAGCTTCTCTACGGCAGCGGCCTACGCCTCATGGAAGCCCTCCGTCTACGAGTCAAAGATATCGATTTCGCCCAAAATCAAATCATTGTGCGCGATGGCAAAGGCGGCAACAGTCGCGCAACCATGCTGCCCCTTAAGCTTATAGATGTTCTCCAAAACCATCTCATCCAAGTCAAACAAACCCACCACCAAGACCTAGACCAAGGACTTGGCGCAGTCTATTTACCCTACGCCCTAGAACGTAAATATCCCAACGCAGACCGTCAGTGGATTTGGCAGTATGTTTTTCCCGCAGACCGCATCGTCAAAGATCCGCGCAGTGGTGTCCTGCGTCGCCATCACCTCCACGAAACCACCCTCCAAAGAGCCGTCAAGCAGGCCGTACAGCTAGCACAAATCCCTAAAAAGGTGAGCTGTCATACCTTTCGCCATAGCTTTGCCACCCATCTCTTGCAAAATCACTACGATATCCGTACCGTTCAAGAGCTTTTAGGCCACAAAGACGTCAAAACTACCATGATTTATACCCACGTCCTCAATAAAGGTGGGCTTGGCGTGCGTAGCCCTCTAGATGACTGTGCTTGAGGGTTGAAATACACTAGCGATCGACCCGTGCCAGTAGCCACACGGCAGTAAGGCCGATCGCCCCATTGGGTAGCCAAGCAGCGGCAATCGGCGGCAATATGCCCAAATTCCCTAAACTGCTCGTCAAAAAGCCTAAAAAATAGTACCCCAGCACAATTAAAATGCTGATGCCAAAGCCAGTGCTGTTAGAGACACGCCGTAACGAGGTGCCCAGCGTACTCCCAATCACCCCAAACAGCAGCGTTACAACTGGGAGGGCAAACTGCTGCTGAATATGTAGCTCCGCCTTCCGCTGCTGGGTCGCGTCTCCCTTTTGGCGCTGCTGGGCTAAATAGCCCCGCGCATCGGCGATCGACATATCTTCAAGCGCCTGTTGCGGCGCTGCTAAATCAAGGGGGTCTCTGGGCACATAAAGCTGCTGATCTTTAAAAGACGCAACGCTTTGGTCGCTGCCATCCGCCGTCACGCGGTAGATTTTGCCATTCTGGAACTGCCAACGACTTTCTTTCGGATCCCAATTTGCCCGCTCTGCTGAAATCACCTGATTGGCCTGAGGCAGGGTCAGGTCTAAAATCGTCAGCGCCTGCATCGACTGCCCATCAAAGGTTTGAGCATAGAAAAACCGACGCACTTCTCGGTCTGGCCCATACTCTTGATAAAAAACGTTTTTGTCCTGCAAATTGAGCTTCCCTTCTAGGGCAGGCTGCTGCATCATCAGCTTCGATTGGTACTGAGTAAAGGGCACCAGATCTTCATTGAGGGCAAACATTAGCCCCATCACGCTCAGGCAAAATACTAAAATGGGAGCCAACAAACGGTAAAAGCTCACCCCACAGGCACGTAAAGCCGTCAGTTCGCGATCGCTCGACAGCCGTGCCAAGCACAGTAGGCTTGCCAGCAGCATTGCCATGGGCAGGGCAAAGCTCACAAAGCGCGGCACCTGAAGCATCAAAATCTTGAGGGCAATCGCGAGGGGCAGTTGGGTTGAAGTCACCTGCTGCAATAGCGTAAACAGTGAACCCGCAGAGACACCCACCGCCGAAAAAATGCCCACGCCAAACAAAAACGGCTTGAGCAATTCTTGCATTACATACCGATCTAGAACCGATAGTCTTGGAAACCAAGGCCATCGCTGCCGCTGCTGTACAGGCTGAGACACTTGCAAAGTATGAGGCGTCATCGCTGAAACTGACTACCTAGATAATACTGACGCACCATGGGGTCATTATAAAGTTCATCGGGGGTGCCAGAGGTGAGCACTCGTCCTTCTCGCATAATATAGGCGCGATCGGTAATGGCTAAGGTTTCGCGGACGTTGTGGTCTGTAATAAGAATGCCAATGTTGCGATCGCGCAGCCGAGACACAATCTCCTGAATATCCGCCACTGAGATCGGGTCTACCCCAGCGAATGGCTCATCGAGCAGTAAAAACTGTGGTCCTTCAGTGCCTGCGGCTAAAGCTCTCGCCAGTTCCGTCCGGCGACGCTCCCCACCCGAAACGGCAAGGCCAAGGCTATCCGCAACTTTATGCAGGTTAAACTCCTTCATTAAAAAATTGAGGCGCTTAGGCCATTGATGGCGCGGTACCTGGGTTTGTTCCATCGCCAACAGTAAATTTTCGCGCACTGACAAATTTCTAAAAATGCTGGGTTCTTGGGGCAAATAGCTAATGCCGAGTTTGGCACGTTGGTGCATGGGCAATCGCGTAATATCTTTGCCATTCAGCCAAACCTTGCCCTCGTCCGGTTTTTCTAGCCCCGTGGCAATATAAAACGTCGTGGTTTTGCCAGCGCCATTAGGGCCGAGTAGCCCTACAATTTCACCACGATTAACCGTCACTGTGACGTGGTTGACCACCGAGCGCTGACGGTAGGCTTTACTAATATCTTGGAGCACAATCTTCAAGCACAACCCCTTCGGCGATCGCAGCAGGGCAAACGGAAGAGTACAGAATTCTCAGGTAAAACCAATCTATGAACCATCCAAAATCGTTAAAGTCCAGGTGCTGTCAATCTTTCTTTGCACCTGAATCAGCGCTAAACCCAGAATGACTTGAGTTTAGCAAAAGAAGACCGTTCGCTTAAAGCAGTCGCCCAATGGGTTCTTTTTATTCGTTCTTTTTATTCGTTCTTTTGTACTCGTTCTTTTTTTATGACCATCCCATGAATAGCTCCCTCAAGCGCGTTGTCTTTGGCGGTCTGTTTTTCTGCACAACCCTCATTGTCGCCATTTTGGGCTATCGGCTATCGGGCTGGTCGTGGCTGGATGCCGTTTATATGGTGGTTATTACCGTTTTTGGGGTGGGCTACGGAGAAGTGCGTCCCATTACAACCCCTGGTCTGCGCATTTTTACCATCTGCGTCATCATTGCAGGCACCACCTCAGCGGTGTATATCGTAGGGGCATTTCTCCAGATGGTGACAGAAGGCGAAATTAATAAAGCCATTGGAGTACGACGAATGAACCGGGATATTGAGTCTTTGCGCAAACACGTAATTGTCTGTGGCTTTGGTCGGATGGGGCAGATTTTGGCACGGCAGCTCTCAAAGTCTAAACTCGATTTTGTGGTCATTGACCACGATAAAGAACGGGTTGAAATGGCGGAAGCCCTGAACTACCTGGTGAAGTTTGGCAACGCCACCGATGAGCTGGTCTTAATGCAGGTGGGCATTACCCGAGCCAAGGTGTTAGCGACGGTTCTACCCGACGATGCCATCAACGTATACATCACCCTCACCGCACGGGAGCTAAACGGAAATTTGCGAATTTTTGCGCGGGGGGAACTGCCCAGCACCGAGAAAAAGCTGAAGCTAGCAGGTGCCGATCAGGTGGTTCTGCCAGCTTCTATCAGCGCTCAGCGGATGGCCTATATGATTACCCATCCGGTCACGCTAGACTTTCTAAGCCAAGATGATGGTCGCCAAACCCTGAATGAACTGTTGTCCCAGGTCGATATTCAGGTCGATGAGCTGGTGGTAATGCCTAATTCATCTATTATTGGCACCACCATTGGAGATATTGAAATTCGCGGTAAGGGTACTTTTATTGTGGTAGCGCTAAGGCGGGCAGCGGATGGCAGCACAACCATTCACCCCGATCAGTCCTTAGAACTCAGGTCGAGAGACGTGGTGATTGTGATGGGCCATCGAGGAGATCTGCCGCGACTGGTGCAAAGGTACGTGGCGAATCCTCACGATCTCAGTTCTTCTATAGACTCTTCAGCGCTTCCCCCTCCAGAATAGGCCGCGTCTGTGTAACCGTAGCCAGCTACGATAGGGTTGTGTTCCCTTGGATTGCCTACTATGTCTTCCGCTCCACTCACGCTGAATTTGGTTGAAGGGTCGGTCACGTTTAGCTTTAGTCCAGAGGCCGCTCGGGGGCTGCAAGCGGCGATCGCCCAACTTATGCAGCAGCTTAAGGCCGTTGCCAATAAGCCCGCCGCAGGCGAGAAGCCCGTCCCCCAAAAGGCAATGGAGTATCAGCACCGCAGCGACGTTTTTATCGAGTGTTTCTGTAACCCCAACATCTGGCCTAGCCCTTTTGCCGCCAAGATTTTAGTGACGGTGCGAGACGAGCGCATCCGCATCACCACCGAAGCTGAACTCACCCGCGTCACCGAAGACCTCAACACCTATCTAAAAAACCACGGTTAACGCAAATTTTTTGAAGTGAGGCTTGATGGGGCGATCGCCAATGCCCTAAGCTACCTAAAGGGAAGCCGCCTATTTTGGAGCATACGCAATGGGTTTTATCGCATTTATCTTAATGACTGGATCTTTCATCGGGTTAGCCTTAGTG
>JANNDV010000282.1:0-21955 GCA_031387975.1 Acaryochloridaceae cyanobacterium OTE_75_metabat_521
GAGAGGAGAGGTTTAACTCGACCTTGCGTCATTCGGGATCTATGTCCCAACCGATGATTCGAGTTTTAACCTTTTAACCAGAGAGATGACCCTAGCTTCTCCACGATGTCGCGCATCTAAGGGATGACGGTCTATCTCTCTGGTCTTAAGATACAAGGGGAACAAGATTCTTCTTACTTCCCTCTCCCAGAACGGGAGAGGGGCTGGGGGAGAGGGTCAAAGTTGGAGGTTATTAAATCTTTGATCCTTAGCATTGAGTTAGAGGCTGAAATTAGCTGCTTCTTTCAGCAATCAAATCATCCACCAACTGCTCTAGCTCGGTTCGTGGAATTTGGTAGACCTCATTGCAAAATTCACAGGTGACTTCTGCGCCATTGTCTTTTTCAATCATGTCTTTCAGTTCATCCGTGCCCAAGATTTTGAGTGCGCCCATCACGCGATCGCCGGAGCAATGGCAGCTAAACTGAACCATCTGATTTTGAGGCAAAATATTAAGTCCCAAATCACCCAGTAAATCCTCAAAAATCTCAGGCAGGGTTTTACCCGCCCTCACCAAGGGCGTAAACCCTTCTAGACCTGCCAGTCGAGACTCTAGCAGCGAAATCAGTGCCTCATCACGGGCAGCTTTGGGCAAAACCTGAATCAGTAGCCCACCCGCCGCACTCACGCCTTGGCTATCGACAAACACGCCCACCGAGAGTGCCGAAGGGGTTTGTTCAGAAACCGCAAGATAATGGGTAACATCATCCCCAATCTCTCCTGAAATCAGCTCAACGGTACTGGAGTACGGGTATCCATAGCCGACATCTCGCACCACGTACAAAAAGCCGTCATTGCCCACCGCAGCGCCCACATCCAGCTTGCCTTGGGCATTTGGCGGTAGCTCAATATTAGGGTTGGTCACATACCCTCGCACCGTGCCATCCAATCCAGCGTCAACGAGTACGCCCTTGAGTGGACCATTCCCCTTAAAGCGCAGATTAACCCTCGATGGCGTTTGCTTCATCCCCGATGCCAACAGCAGCCCTGCCGCCATGGCTCGCCCCAAGGCTGCTGTCGCAACATAGGAGAGTTTATGACGCTGACGGGCTTCTTCTGTGAGGCGAGTGGTAATTACCCCTACCGCTCGAATGCCGTCGTCGGCTGCGGTTGCGCGAATCAGTTGATCTGGCATGGAATCTAAAAGTGATGGAGTCTATAGTGTTTTAACAAGGGGTTTGAAGAAGGGTTTTCAAAAGGGTTTTTGACAAACACACTTTGTTATTCTACTCATGCTACGCCTTACGCTGGCTCGGCTCTAGATGACATCTAGAGAAACACCACGCCATTCTTGCCAGAAAATCTTAAAATTGAGCATCTGACGTTCACCTCTGGTCAAGTTTTTCAAGCCCAATCCTAGCAATCCATATTACGAGCAATTCCTATTTTTATGTCTGAGGTGAGTAACCTAGAACCAATCGCAGAACCGACGCCATCCCTCGCACAACGGCTTAGTTTAGGGGTACTTCGGCGATGGTGGGTTACGGCGATCGCCCTATCAGGCTGTGCCTTGGGTACAGGTACCTTGGGGCTGTATATGCTGCTACAGCAACCGCCCAAAGCCCATTGCGAAAGCGTCTTTTGGCCCTTTGCTTCAGCCTCCGTTCGCATTTCTTGCGCCCAAGAATTTGCCCAAAAGCATACCTTAGAAGATTTATTTGAGGCCATTTCTCTCGTAGACAGCCTGCCCCAAGGCCACCCGCTGCGCCCCTTAATTAATCGGTGGGTAGAGATTTGGGCAAAAGAAGCCCTCGACCTTGCCGAAGCAGAATTTCATGACGGCAACTTAGCGCGAGCCATTGAATTTGCAAAAAAGATTCCGGCTCAGACCACGGCACATGCCCAGGTTGAAAGCCGCATCCAGCACTGGAAAACCGTTTGGGCAAAGGGAGAAAAGGTTTTCAAAAAGGCAGAGACCGCCCTCAATGACGAAGATTGGCGAGGGGCATTCAGCATCATGATTGGGCTACTTTCGATAGATAACCGCTACTGGTCGCAAACGCAGTACGAATTTTTAAACCAGAAAATTATTGCCGCCCAAAAAGATGAAACCCAACTGGTAAAGGCGAAGCAGCTACTCGATATCGGCGGTATTGATAACCTAACCAAGGCGCTAGAGCTAGTGCAAACCCTCTCAGAGGGCACTATCTTCAAAAAATCGGTCAAAGAGATTGTTGTTAAAGTCTCTAGAAACTTAGTCAGCATTGCCGAAGTCGCCTTAGGCAAAGAAGATCTCACCACGGCGCTCAATGCCCTAGAGCAAATCCCGCGCAGCGTCAGCTTTTGGCCTGAGGTGCAGGACTGGAAGGATATTGCCAATGCCATGTCTGATAGCTGGTCTGGCAATGTAGAGGGCTACGAACGGGCGATCGCCAACCTCAAAAAAATGAGTCCGCAGCGTCCGCTTTATCTCAAAGCCCAAGACTACATTCAAAAATGGAGCGCTGATATTGCTTACGTGCGCCTACTAGAGGAAGCCAGGGCTAAAGTTGCGGGTGGTGCAACGCAGGAATTAGGCTTAGCGCTCGACTTAGCCCGTCAGATTCCCTCTAGTAGTTCTCAGTGGAAATCTGCCCAGCAGGATATTAAGGAATGGGCCGTAACCCTGAGTAATCAGCAAGATCAGCCCCTTTTAGACCGTGCGGATGCGCTTTCTTTTAAGGGCGACCCTACTTCTTTACGCGCCGCTATTGGGACCGCGCAGCAAATTGGTTCAGGTACACCGCTTTATACCCAAGCGCAAAGCCGCATTAAGGGTTGGCAAGACCAGCTAAACCCAGGTACGTCTAGCGCCGCAGCCATACCTGAAACTCCGGTGACGGCTGGCTCCGCCGATCAGGAAACCAAAACCCTGTTTCAAGAAGCCCAACGGATGGCGCAAAAAAGCACGCCTGCTGCGTTAGCCTCTGCGATTGAGACTGCCAGCCAAGTTTCAGGTCA
Organism: Acaryochloridaceae cyanobacterium OTE_75_metabat_521; assembly: GCA_031387975.1. GTDB lineage: Bacteria > Cyanobacteriota > Cyanobacteriia > Thermosynechococcales > Thermosynechococcaceae > JAAURS01. The sequence goes on from JANNDV010000282.1 coordinate 2,980, forward strand.
ATCGCGTCTCTATGCCGAAGCGCAGCAGTCCATTGCATCGTGGGGAGACCAAATGCTAGAACTTGCCACCAGTAAGGCCAACTATGATTTGGGAGAGGCCATTGCGATCGCCCAGCAAATTCCTGCCGCCGCCCCCGTCTACAGCACCGCACAACAGCAGATTAAGACCTGGGAAGCCGCCGCTGCCCCAGTCCCTAAAGTAAAACCATCAGACCCCTAGACCAGCCTTCTCTCAAGCCAGCAAATCTACAAATCTTGAATCTTCTCAAAAGCTATATTTTCCTCAATTGCATCAGGGAAACCACCCATGCGGCGGTCAATAGCCTTGTGTTAGAGTGAGCGTACCTCACGAAAATTGGGTGCAGTAGCCAATGGTTTTATCAAAGCGCAGCCTTGTAGTGGGCGTAGCAGCCTTAATTGGTGCAGGAGTTTTGACTACCGGTGCAGGACTTCATCTTTCTAAAAGCTGGGCGCTCTTCAAACCAAGCCCCAAAGAAACCGTTGACGAAGTCTGGCAGATCATTGACCACGAATATGTAGACGGCACCTTTAACGGCACCGACTGGCGCACCGTTCGCAATCAGTTCTTAAACAAGAACTATGCCACGACAAAAGAGGCTTACACCGCCATCCGAACCATGCTGGAAAAGCTTGGAGATCCCTATACGCGCTTCATGGATCCTGAGCAGTTCAAGAGTATGCAGATTGATACGTCGGGCGAACTGACGGGTGTAGGCATACAAATTGCCCAAGATGAGAAGACCAAAGATATTAAGGTTATTTCACCCATTGAAGATAGCCCTGCGGCTAAAGCGGGCATTTTGGCTCAAGACATCGTGCTAAAGGTGGGCGAAAAATCAACCAAAGGCATGGATATCAATGAGGTGGTGAGCCTCATTCGGGGGCCGGTTAACACAGGCGTGGTACTCACGATTGGTCGCGGCAAACAGACGCTCACCTTTAACGTCAAGCGTGAGCGCATTGAGCTGCACTCTGTTCGCCATAGCTATCAGCAAACCCCAACGGGTGGCGTGGGCTACATTCGTCTGTCGCAATTTAGCGGTAATGCCCCTCAAGAGATGAAGGCCGCGATTCGTGAACTCACGAAGAAGAATGTGGCGGGTTTCATCTTAGATCTGCGAATGGATCCGGGTGGGCTTCTTTACTCAGGTGCAGAGGTAGCGCGGATGTGGATGAATGATGTGACCATTGTTTCTACGGTGGATCGCCGTGGCGAAACGGAGCGACTCACCGCAGGGCGAGGCAGTTTAAGCGATAAGCCCTTGGTTGTACTGGTGGACGGTGGCTCCGCTAGCGCCAGCGAAATTTTGGCAGGTGCTCTCCAAGACAACAAACGCGCTGTTCTCATCGGAGAAAAAACCTTTGGCAAAGGGCTAGTTCAGTCTGTGCATCCTCTCGGAGATGGGTCGGGGATGGCAGTGACCATTGCCAAGTACTACACTCCCAGTGGTCGAGATATTAACAAAAAAGGCATTCAGCCAGACTATCCGGTCAAGCTGACTGAAGCACAAAAGAAAGCGATGACCCGAGAAGTCTTTGGTACACCGAAGGATCCGCAGTATGCAAGGGCGCTTGAAATTCTAAATCAGAAAATCTTAGCGAGTCAGAAGGGGAATTTACAGACTGCTCAGCCTGTTGCCAAGCCTGCTGCACCCAATTAATTAGCCGTGTTGACTTTGCTGAGTTCGACACGACCACCCTCAAACACTTGCACCATTAGCTGATAGCCTTCCATCAGCGACATTCCGACAAGGGGTTCTGAATCAGCTTCATCGATCGGAATTGTCAAAAAATTTCCATCCCAAATTAAAACGGCTTCATAGATATTGAAAACACATTCACTGCCATCGCCCAGAATGGCGCGTCCTCGTCTTTTCCATTTCAGATTCAACTGAGCGATTAGATCGGGAGGCAGGGAGAGCCAACCATTGAAGCCAGTGTCTATGATCGCATCTTGCGTGTAAACCTTGCCATCTGAACCACAGATTGAAAGTGGGATAATTGGCTCAAAGTCCGCGTTGACAATTCCGACGATCATACGGCTCTCTTCGTACGTCCACCGAATCGACGCACATGGCGGAAACCAATACGAACGATCCAGATTTGAGCCTCTGGGTAACGGGCTTCAAGGCGATCGCAGGCAGAAATTTCACTGGCATCGACTTCAAAAGCTCCTGTTTCGAGGTCGATCGCCACAATCTTGCCATGATTACCCGCTTCAACTTGCAATCGGATCTGTGATTCATAGATCGCATCGCCTCGCTGGGCAAACTCTTCCTTGCTGTATCGGGGTTGTCGAACTGTCATTAATTTCAACTCACTGCGACTCTATCTCTGCAAGCCCTGACTAGATACGCCTCAGCGATAACTTAACGCTAAGATTTTAGGGCTTCGATTTTGACGGTGCCCCCCTCAATGGTATCAACTTGTAATCTATAACCGTAGAGTAGCGCCATCCCAAGCAGAGGTTCCGTTTCTGACTCTGCAATGTAAATTTCGCGGTACTGCCCATCCCAAATTACGGTCGCGGTGTATAAATCAAACAGGGTTTCACTGCCATCGCCTAAGGTGACAATATCAGAGGCACTCCAGGGTAAATCAAGGGTGGTGATGATTGCAGATGGCAAAGATAGAAATCCACTGAACCCTGTATCAATCACCGTATCTATCTTGCCGTTGTCCATTCGAGTTGCCGACGACGACAAGGGGGAGCGTTGCTTCACGATGTAAATTTACAACCCCGTAAATCATGGATTTTTCTTGAGACTTCGTGCCCCAAAATGATCGACGGCGCGATGTCCGACCCGAATCACCCAAGGCTGAGCGTCGGGGTACTGCTCAAAAAGTCGATTGGTTGCGGGTACGACATTTTCATCGACCTCGAAGGCTCCAGTTTCAACGTCAATCGCCACAATTTTGCCTTCGTTTCCCGCTTCGATTTGCTTCCGAATGCCAGACTCATAGAGTGCTTGCCCACGTTGAGCCATTTCTTCTTTGCTATAACGTCGTTGGCGAACTGTCATAGGTTTGACCTCGTTGCGACTTGCCTTTTCCACTTTAGCCTGGAACGTTGATCGTTGGTCTTAAAGTAATCGTAGCGTGGGTTGACGATAGGAAACCCGCCACCAATCTAGTTGTGGGGCATGGGTTTCGTTCCTCAGCCCAACCTACACGACTATCCGGTCAAGCTGACGGAAGCACAAAAGAAAGCGATGACCCGAGAAATCTTTGGTACATCGAAGGATCCGCAGTATGCGAAGGCGCTGGAGATTCTAAATCAGAAAATTTTGGCGAGTCAGAAGGGCAATTTACAGTCGGCTCAGCCTGTTGGTAAGCCTGCCGCGCCCAATTAATGAGCTTTCTAACGTTCTTATTGAGCAGCTGTGAGCAGATTTTATTATAGAACCCATTTGAGATCTTAAGAAGGGGCTGCAAGCCTCTTAACCATTAGCCTAACGAAGCAAAGGTTAATCTTAGTAGTCGCATTCGATAAGGTTCGTTCAAAGTTCTTCGTTAGGATTTTACATCTCTCCATCCAAGCATTCGAGCGCTCAACAACCCATCGAGCAATTGCTGGGACAAATCCAGATTTTCCCTGTTCTGCCTTCTCCTGTTTTGAGGGCTTGGTCGAGAGTTCAAACTTGATTTTCGTCATAATCTGGGGATAAACCTTCTCCAATTCCTCAGCCAAATGTTCAGGATGATAACCGTGGTCTAACAGGATAGTAATCTTTGGGATGTTGACGGGTTTGGACTTGAAATAATCGATGTTGAGCGTCAACATTTCAATCAATCCTGTATCATCGGAGACATTGGCACGGGTGCAGTGAGTAAAGAACGGAAATCCAAGTGTATCAATGGCGCTTATGTCTTTTAATCCCATTCGTTGATTTGTAGAAACAGTACCCTTTGGAGTCTACACTGGCATTACAGGTATTTTTTACAGCTTGGGAGTCAATGATGATTAATGTCGTCCATTTGGGCTTTTTTTTACCTGTTCACGAACTTGCCCATGCAAGACACTCATCAATGTTTCGATGACTCCTGCTTCCCGCCATTGCTTGTAGTGCCAATAGACCGTCGAGTAGGGTGGAAGGTCTTTGGGCAAGTCTTCCCAGTTGCACCCATTCTTGAGTTGATAGAGTATCCCATCGACGATCTCTCGTTTTGTCCAATTGGGAGGTCGTGTCCGTTTCTTCACTGGTATTGCCTGAAGTAACAGCGGTTCAAAAATTTCCCATTCTTCATCGGTGAAACTGCTGGAATATGCCATTATGCCTGGATTAGAGGGGGCTTTAGCACCTTAATTCAAGTTCCGTAAGATGTCAAATGGGTTCTATAGCATTGAACAGTTGCTGGATATAGCGACTCTCTACTACCTCGTGCTCTTCTGGCGGGGGGGGTAACATTTGGTCTAGGCGGTAAACCTCCACCAAATCTGACTGAATGAAAAGGAGTTTTGGCATGTTCATTTATGAGGTCTACAACTGATTTTGTCGAAAAAACAGAGAAATTAAAAGCTTCAAACCAAGCAAGCAGATCATCTTCCAAGGAAATACTATTAGTTTCTGTGATTTGCGTTTGACAATATTTTTCCCAATTGTTTCGAGTTTCTTCTTTTAACTTCTCTGAGCTTTCGAGCAGTTTTCCTAGTTTTGTACCCACACCGCGAGATGCAATAAAGTAATATTTGCGTGGTGGCGGATATTCATTTTTATAGGAATAATAAATAATCTTTCCGATTTCAACCCACACATCGCTTGGAGTCAGAGGGCGATCATAATGCTTGCATTGATAATTGTCCCAGCCACCTTCCCAACCTCTATCGCTAATAAAACCAGCTATATCTACTCCTTGATCCCCAGCACCTGTGAAGCGATCAACACGAATGTATATATCCTTCAATGAGCTTGTCCACTCATGTGTAAACGATTCCCATTCTGCTGGAGAGAATGTGGTGACACGAATCGGTTTGGGAATCGGAATTCCACTATACACATGTGCTGCGGATGGACACATCATCAGTTCCGCTATGGAGATTGGTTTCATGTCCTCGTCAGCGATCAAAAGCTGGCGGCTCCTATGTGATTCTTACAACTGTCAGATCATACTTTGAATGGGAGCCTAATAAAATTCCCCTATTGAAGTGTCTGAACATCTTGATACTCCAGAATCTTTTGATCCGCTGTCAGCAATGGACACTTCAAAACTCTCGCCGTCGCCACAATCATCTGATCTCCTGGATCTCTGTGAAAACCGACTAGTTGCGTAGACTCGATCACAATAGGCACCGTTAAGTCGATCAACCGTACTCCAGGATAAGCCAGCGCCAAATTCAACCATTCATGAACTCCGCACGACAGGCCAAGTTTTTGCTTCTCAACAGCCTTCGCTATTTCCCAACAGGAGATAATGCTAACGCCCAATCCTTGAGACTGGTATTGCTGAATTAGTTTGCGGTGCCTTGAGGTCAGTTGTTCTTCATTATCATTAACCCACCAAATCCAGATATGAGTATCCAACAGAATCATCGCAAGACTTCCCAGTCTTCAACAGGGACAGCAGGCTCAAACGGATCCTCATAGAAAAGAACTGTGCCTCGCAAAGGATAGAGGTTCGGTTCAGGTTGATCCTCAGCCTTTTCCATTTGATTGGATGATCGCTCCAAAATAATCACCTCTACTGCATCACCGACATGAAACGGCAGATCCTTCAACGTCAAAGCTCCATCCTCAGACAAGATCGTCTCAACTTTATAAGCGTTCATTTCCTGATGTCCTCTTTTAGAATGACGCTAACAGCCCTGGTCAAATCTTGACCCCTTATCCCCATAAATTGCAAGGCCACATCAAATTTTCCCCCTCCTTAAGCGCGCTCAAAATCCCAACTTCCGTCCAACCCATACCACGCGCCCCACAATCACAAAATCCGTCCCCTCATCCTGCAAATTAACCGTAAACGAGTCATAAGCCGGATTATCCGAAGTCACTCGAACTAAACTCTTAGGCTGGCGCTGCAAACGCTTCACCTGAAGTAGCCCATCATACCGAGAAACATAAATCCCATCCCGAATCGGCTCCACCCTAGAACTGACCAACAGCATATCCCCATCCATAATCGTCGGCTGCATCGAATCCCCCCGCACATAAATCATGCTCACCTCCGCCGGACACACATGCAGATCCTGTCGGAGCCACTGCAAATCCACCGAAATCAACTCCGGCTCACCCGCAGCCTCCACAAATGCCCCCGGCCCCGCCGAAGCCCCAATGTCATACTTCGGAATCTGAACACACTCTTCCTCCTCTGGATTGGGGACAAACGGATCGCCTTTCCCCGTAATCAGCCAAGTGAAGTCCGCCCGATGGATCTCGCAAATCCGGGCAATGACCTCCGCATCCGGCAGACGATCCTCCTTCTCATAACGGATCAGAGTGCTTTTGCTAATCCCAATGCTTTTCGCAAACGCCTGCTGCGTCAATCGCCCTCGCATCTGCTCAATCCGCTGACCGATGCCCTTCGATAACGGTTCCTTCGGTTCTGCCTTTGCCTGCGATCGACTTGTCGTCGCGCTTCGTGTCATAACGAACCTCCATGCATAAAGTTGTCCGAACGGACAACACTCTAAAACTAGAAACAAAAAAGATTTGAACTAAACTATAAAATTTTGCTAGATTTTTAGAAGACTTGTCAAGTCTATCAAAAAGTGTCCGTTTGGACAACATTTATCATGCAGCCAATCAATACCCTTGATAAACCCTTCAGCATTCGAGACTTTGTGACCTTTGACCGCAATGGACGGGCATACTGTCCCAATTGCGAACAGAACAAAGGCCGTCGTCCCTCGCAGAAAAGTCTGGCAGTCCTAGAAAGCGGAGCCTACAAATGTCATGCCGGATGCACCCCAGATGAAATCCGCGCCAGTTTAGGGGTGCCCAAGAACGGTTCAATCTCAACGTCATTGGATGTGCGATCGCTCCAAACCCTTGACCAAGCCGCAAAAGCAATGGACTGGCTACTTCAAGGCCAGGATGAAGAAAGCGGTTGGGCGCGACAGTGGCTAGAACAACGGGGCATCAACCCTGAAATCGTGCGTCACTATCGCTTGGGACTGGTTAACCGTAACGGAACTACCGGGATTTCAATTCCGATTCCAGCGAATGAGTCAGGCTTGCATTTCTACTCGAAAATGCGCCTAGAACCCTGGAGCGGCAATAAATCTTGGACACAGAAAGGTGTCCCCGCAATGGTCTACTTCACCCATAAGCCAGATCAGGTCAAGCAAACCTACCTCTGCGAAGGCGAGTGGGATGCAATCCTGTTGGGTTGGGTCATGCGGGAAGTTACCGATATTGCGATCGCCACCTTCACCTGTGGCTGCAACGTCATCCCCTGTCCCGAACAACTTCAGCGATTGCCCGGTCAAGTCTTCATCTTCTACGACCGAGATGAACCGGGTCAGAAAGGCGCTGAGAAATTGGCTCGCGTCCTGGGCGATCGCGGTTGGATTGCCCAAGTGCCCTGCAAAGATGCAACACCACCAAAAGGCTGGGACATCTCCGATGCCTTAAATTCAGGCTTTTCGGTTGAAGCAATTCGGACTGCCGCCAGAACCGCCACTCGACTCGCTGAACTTGACCTAGCTCAACTATCGCGAAAGTCCAAACTCAACTACGAGCAATGCTTAAGCCGGATTGATGAAATTCTGCTGATTGAAGACACCGCTCGTCAACTCTGGGAACTGAACCTGCTAGCCAAACAAGCCGAACTCTCCACCGCCCAACTCCGCAAAATCCATCAAACTCGTCTGGAATGTGCCCACGTCTTCAGCCCCATCGATGTCGTAGATTTCCTTGCTAAAGCCCCAGAGAAACGAGAGTGGATCATCGCAGGCAAAATCCCCAGAGGCAGCACCATTGCTCTAATTGCCGACGGTGGTACGGGCAAAAGTCGCCTCAGCTATGACTTAGCTTTTGCCATAGCCTCCGGTCAACCCTGGAATGGATTCCGCACCACTCAAGGCAAAGTGCTCATCATCCAGACCGATGAACCGGATGTCGATTTCTCTGACTCCCTCAGAGATGCAAATTACGACCGATTTGAGCGGGGACTGGTACAAGTTGAAACCGAATGGCAGTTCTCCCAAATTCCCCAACTCACCCGTTGGGTCGAACAAGAGCAGCCCTTGCTAGTCATCATCGACTCCTTCACCGCAGCCAACCGCGCCAGCGAACTGGACGAAAAAGACACCAACTATGGCTCCTGCATCTACGACCTACGAAACGTCGCCAACACCTACGGCTGTACCTTCCTGATCCTGCACCACACCAACAAACTGGGCGAGAGCCGGGGCACAACCGCAATCCCTGACAACGTGAGCGAGGTTTGGTACCTGCGACATCCCAAGTCCGAAGACAACCTGCCCAACGATCGCCGCATCTGGAGCATCGAAAAATCCCGCAGCCGTTGTTCCGGCAAATTTGTGATCGGCTTCGACCCGGACGAATGCGTAGTGATCTACCACGGCGAACACCAGAGCACCCCCAACGGTCAAGGAAATCTAGAGGCAAGACTGCTGGAACACTTTGGGCGATCGCCCGGAACCCCCTTCGAGATCGAAGAACTCGCTATACAGTTCAGCAGCAGCGAAGCCCACCTTCGCAGATTGGTCAAACGCCTGTGGCGACAAGGTCACATTTTAGAAGAGACCCGACAAGTCCCGATCTCTGGATCCAAAGGCGGGATGACGCGCAAAAAAGTTTACCTGTGTGACCCGACCAACGATGATCAAGTGCTTCAAACCCAGTCACAGCAAGACCAAAAAGCACTTGATCATAATCCGCCCAAAAATGATCAAGTGCATCAAAGCCAGACAGGGCAAGGAGAAAAAGCACTTGATCATCCCATTCGTCACACAGGCGATCCATCAGCAACGGCATCGATGCCGCTCAAAGCGGGGGACTGGGTAGAAATCCTGACGGGGTATTTTGCCAGCAGACACGTTGAAATCATCGGATTTCCGCGAGAGAAACCCGGATGGGCGGATGTGAAGGGCAAAGACTGGGCTATTACCCAACAGTATCAACAGAGCGATTTACGACTGCTCAGGAGAGCGCAGATATGACAATGAAAACGACCGAAACCCAGCAAACCGTCTGGTGCAATAAACATGAAGCCACCACAATCTTAGGGGTGTCGGACTCCACCCTCAAGAAACTTCGCTTGACCAACCAGCTCATAGAAGGTATCCACTGGACACGCTTCTCAAGTCGCTGCGTTCGTTACAACGTAGAACTACTCAAAGACTGGGCCGCAAATCGGATGCACACCGCCAATCACGATCAGGCGATCGCAAACTACTTCAGTTCCCTACCCTCCGGTCAACCCCAACCGCGTCGGAAGCACGCCAAAAAAGCATCCTGAAAAGCTTTAGAGTTCAGGCACTGCAATATGATCGACAGGTTTTGCATAAACACGGTCAATCATCTGAGCCGAGTTGCCAACCCATTTTGCAAGCTGAATCGATGGAATATCTGCTTCTCTGCACAAACTACAAAAGGTATGCCGCGTTTGATAGGCATTCCGATGTTCAATCTTATTCAAGGATTTCAGGACCGTTCTCCAGGCACGATTGGTAAAATTATGCCAATCCACAAACTTTCCTTCAGGACTTGGAAACACTAATGATTCCGGTTTACAGCCCTCTGGTTTGAGCGATTCCAAAAGTTGAGTGAGCTGAGCATTAATGGGGAATCTTCTAGACTTCTGAGTCTTAAGCCCGTCTTTAAGGACTAACCCCTTCCCGTTGTAGATGACTGCCTGCTCAAATGTAATCGCAGTATGGTTAATATGCTTCCACTGCAAGGCGATCGCCTCTGAAGGTCTGCATCCCGTGAAAAATAAAAACTCAACCAAAGGGGCGTAATGACTGTAGTAGCGATTGCCCTTGAATGCCTCAATAATGCGATCGCGCTCTTTCCGTGTGAACGGGTTAATTTCGTCCTCTTCCGATCCTGACTTCTTGACCTTCACCTCTGACGCACGACCCTCAAAGGGATTAGAGCCAATCAACCCAGATTTCTTTGCCCACTTACAGCAAGCAGATAGGTGCATCAACACCCGTCTTGTAGAATTGTCCGGGACATTGGCGCTGAGCCAATCGAAAATGGCTTGATCCTCACTGGGCAGCTTATAGGGGCATCGTTCCAAATGATTTGCTACCCACCCATACATCCTGACCGTCGCTGGCGATTTCCCAGACGACCTCGCTTTGCTATAGCGTTTCCACAACGCAGGCAGATCCAGAATTGAGCTAGGAATTGCGGTAATCGGGTCAGCCGTCGTCAAAACAGCTTGAGCTTTATATTTATCGAGATTATCGGGGTCGAACTCGCCGTAAGCGATATCCCGCTCAACCTCCAGCGCTTTGTCCTGAGCCTGCTTGCGGCTGTAGGGCGTATCGCTTAGCCCCGTTGAGATAAAGTACCGCTTTCCTTCAAAGGTGAACACGATTTGGAGACGGTTGTTACTGCTCCTGATTTGGGCACTTCCCGTCCTAGACTTCTTGCGGCTTCGAGCGTACATAGCAATTGAGATAAATAAGTCACCTGCTCTATCTCTAGTGTACCGTTTATCTCAATCTTTATCTCAATCTTGACTCCAAACTGACCCAATGATGTCCAACAACACCCAACGCAGTCATCAAATCCCACACAAAAAACAGCCCAGAAGCCTTTTCTGGACTGTGAAATGCTTATTCTTCTTAAAAGCTGGTGACAAGACTCGAACTTGCGACCGGCTGATTACAAATCAGCTGCTCTACCAACTGAGCTACACCAGCATTCAACCTATTATACACAGGGATTTCAGCAAAGTGACATCTCTGAAGACCAGAATCTTGTCTTTTGCCAACCCTAACGCCACTGTTTAAGCCAATCCAGCACCTGTTGGGGCAAAGGCTGACGATCACGCTTCACCGGATCAATACACACATGCCGCGTCGATGCCTGATTAATCAGCCGATTTCGATCGCCCTCTCCATAAATCTCATACCGAATCTCAAATCCATGTTGAGATGTAGACACCGGCGTTAGCAAAATCTCATGGCGATCGCCACAGAACGCCGGATGACGATAATCCGCCTCAGCATGAACAATCGGCAGTGCGATCGCGCCATTCCCGCCAAAGAACTGACGTACATCAACCCCTGCGGCAATCAACGATGCTTCATAAGCTTCATGACAGATGGCTAAAGTATTGGCAAAATACACCACTCCAGCGGCATCCGTATCTTGAAATCGGACAGTGCGTTGATAGACAAAAGGCATATTGACTTTTTATGAATGTTTTGTTAAGTTTAGTTACATAAGTTAATAAAAAGATTTTAACCGCTCCCGCAAGGAACGTCCTCAATCTCTGTCTAACGCCCTACTACTCTCCTAGTGGGGTTGTTTTTTGGGGTAGTGCCGACCCAATCGGCTCAACGTGATGAAAATAGGTGCGGTCAAAATAGCGATCGCCATTCGGTTCTCGGCGCACCACATCAATAAAACGGTGGTCAAACAAAATTTGCGCCGCGCCGTAAGCATGACGGGCGGTCACAGTATAGGCAACGGTTTCATCTAGGCCACTCAGCGACACAATGAGCTGCACATGGTCACGGACTAAATCTTCAGCAGTGCAGCCATAGAGCGGGTTACTGGGGGTGATGGGCGAGTAAGCCGTCCAAGAGATAGAGAAGCCAGGACTGCGATCACGCAGGAGATCGAGGGTATGAATGCGGTAGATGTGCTCTCCTTCAGACGTTAGTTCATCGCGAAAGAGATAGACCCGAAGCTGCGCCTCTAAAATTTGGTTGTGGCGCTGGTTCGCCATCCGAAACATGAGAGTGGGCACACCATTGAGGGGTGAAATGACGGCATGGTGACTAAACATAATGCGCGCCGAGGGTTTAGAAAAACGCGCAAAGGAAAGACCCGTCACCACGGCAATCACCAATAGGCTCGTAATCGCCTCTAGGGTGACAATTCCGTTGGCATAGGGCGTTTTAGGAGAGACGACCCCATAGCCAATTGAGCCAAGGGTCTGAACACTAAAAAAGAATGCGTCTTCAAAAGAGCCAGGCCGAGCGCCCGTGAGACAGTTGCCGCCCAACAGGTAAAGCACTGCAAATATGGCATTGAGCGCTAGGTACGCCGCCGAAACAATAGCAACAAAGCCCCACCAAGGCACCGTCAACATTAAGTGGTACGGGTCACGCCAGTGAACATACCAAGTATCCAGTCCTTGAACTTGAAACTTCCCGTCCTCCTGTCGCGCAATCCGAATAGGAAGTTGACTGCGACCGGAAAGCTGTTTGGCTTTTTGCTTCAGTCGAGATCTCATGGGTTTAAGCACGCAAGAATGCCGCTAGTTTAGCCTATTGCCAAAGACCGATTCTGCTGGCGTTTTAAAAGCTGTAAACGCTTCTGAAGATATGGGATATCGGGGATGCTTTCGCCATAGCGCCAAGCGATATAAGCATCAGAAAGTTCGGCAACCAGTTCGGCTTTCTCGGCGGGGTAGGTTAAGCGTACCTGCTGCACATACTCTAAGGGCGTTTCGGTTGGGTGTTTTTGTAAACCCTGCACGGCTAAAAATCCCAGCATCTGCTGGTACAGACGAGCCATGGGCGGCAGCCGCCGCAGTTGATAGAAGTTCTGGATCGCCCGTCCTAATTGCCATGTGCCCCAAGCGCCAATACCAAAGCCAAAACTCAGCAAACAGAGTTTAATAATGCCCAACCATCCCTCAGAAAATAGTGCTAGCAGTTTACCGATAGCCTTGCCCAAGAAGGCGATCGCCCCGCCAATCCATCCCGCCACAGGTGAGGGCAGCCACCCTGCCACCCAGTTCCAAAACTGACGCAGGACAGAGAAGGTCTGGTCTACTTCCACCGAAGGCGGGTAAAGGTCGTGACCTGGAATGGCATCAAAGGCAAACCAGCCATTACCTGGAAAGTAGACTTCGCTGAGGGCATAGGCATCGGTATTTTTAACCACGTATAGACCCGTAAAGGGGTTAAATTCCCCTGGGGCAAAGCCTGTGGCTAATCGAGCCGGAATGCCAATGGAGCGCAACATGACGGTCAGCGTCGAGGCGAAATGGTCGGGGTAGCCCCCTTTCCAGTCGGTGAGAAAGGCGGTCACTAAATCTTGATCGGCCTGAAGGGAGGGCAGGTTTGCCTGAAGGGTATAGCGCTGCTTGAGGGTCTGGGTGAGGTAGAGTGCCTTTTCGTAGGGGGTTATGAGCGGTCGTTGGGCTTTGGCTAACAGCTGCTGGGTGAGTTCCTTAATCTGAGGGGCGATCGCCGCTGGAATCTGCAAATAGTTCTCTTGAATAGACTGCGGATATTTTGTGCGAGTGCGGTTGAGGCGGCTGCGGTCTCGGTAGGGTACATCCGACACCACAGAGTAGGTTAAACCTTCTTCGAGCGGACTCGGTGATCGCATCCCGCCTTCGGCATCCACCGCAATTTCTTGGGTGGGAAAATAAACTTCACGGGCTTGGGACAGGGACGGCAGCAAATTTGGGAATTCAGCCAAAATTGAAAAGGTCTGCACTACTTCTTTGGTCTGTGCTGGAGGCTGCTGAGCAGGCATTATAAATCGGTAAGACCACGGCGAACGCCGCACGATGTTGGCGGCTTTATTGCGGGAGACTTTCCAGCCTTTGCCCGTATAGCGATCAAAGGCCATGACGCGCCAAAAGCCTTCACCTTGCGATCGTACCCGCATGACAACCTCTGGCTTCAGGGTGCCCCGCAGGTTCTGGTTCATTTCTTCGTTGAAGCCATAGTAAAACTTGGCGCTAAAGCCTTGGCCTTCACCGGAACCCATGGTTTCACCACCCGCTGCCCCAGCCTTACCGCCTTTTCCTGTTTTGACATAGCCCGGATTGAAGACTTGGGCGGGGTCAAATTTCCCCTTGGGCATGGCGACTTCAGCACTCACGGGCAGGGTGCGGAACTGATACCCTGGTAGGCGCGGCGTAATTGCAAAAATCAGCAGTCCTAAGCCTAAGATTGCCCCAAACAGCACGGCAAGGCGGCGCGGTGGCAGTACCGCAAACTGCTGAAGACGAACGGTTCCCAGCCCCAAGCGCGATCGGTAGTCGAGCAGCAAAACGGGGAGGGTGATCGCCACAAACAGCACCAAAAACCCACCAAAGGCCATGGTTTCACTGATGGTTGCCGCCACGCCAATCAAAATTAGCCCAATGACCACGGAGTAGCCTAAATCTTTGCGGCGCGGGAGGTCAAAGGTATGTAAAACCTGAAGCTGAATCAGCAGGTCTGCCAACAGCAGGCGCGAGTCTCCTGCATTACCCAATAGGCGCGACAGCATAATGCCCAGCATCACCAGCATGCCAATCGCAATGCCAAACTTTGCCACAAGATTGCGGCGACGGCGGCTGTACCAGCTCCAGGTTGCCCCCAAAATACTGAGTGGAATCGCCCAGAAACTGTTCATATTGGAGGCCGCAACGTCAGTCGCTGCAATGCCAACGCTCACGAGTGCCTGAACTGCAATTCTGAGCCACAGAGAATCTTCGATGGCAGGGGAGGGCGATCGCCGTTTTGCACCCAGATGTTGCCTTGCTTTGCGCTGTAGAGAAAAAGCCTTCATGGGTAACGAAACCTTTTGCCCTAAGGGTTTGCCTTTAGTTTACCCGCCTCACCCAAATCATCTTCCAGCGCAGTAGGACTATTCCCTTTATTACCTCTGTACAGAACAACAGCAATTTTTAGGCCTTATTGAGATGATTTAGAGCGCTTAGGTATTAGTTTCAAATTCAAACCCGTGTCTATGCGACTGAGTGATGATTCCAAATTCTCTTCTGGTATGAGTTTTAGGATTTTATATTCAACTTTTGTCGGTCAATTGGGGTCGCGCCTCAAAAAATTGCGCGATATATTGGCAATACGTCAATAAATACTGATCCGTCCTCCATCCTGCTGCACTCTAGCGTAAGCAAACACATGAACAGCCCTTTTCTTGAGCGCCTCCATAGCCCCAGTCGTCCTGTCATTGTGTTTGATGGCGCTATGGGAACCAATATCCAATCCCAAAACCTAACGGCAGCAGACTTTGGGGGGCCAGAGTATGAGGGTTGTAATGAGTACTTAGTGCATACC
Source organism: Acaryochloridaceae cyanobacterium OTE_75_metabat_521 (assembly GCA_031387975.1). GTDB lineage: Bacteria > Cyanobacteriota > Cyanobacteriia > Thermosynechococcales > Thermosynechococcaceae > JAAURS01. The sequence continues at coordinate 18,176 of JANNDV010000282.1, forward strand.
AAGCCAGAGGCGATCGCCAAAGTCCACCGCGATTTCTTAGCGGCTGGGGCAGACGTCATCGAAACCGACACCTTTGGCAGCAGCCCCCTTAACCTTGCAGATTTTGACCTTGCAGACCAGGCACACTACCTCAGTAAGACAGCGGCAGAGTTGGCAAAAAAATGTGCCGCAGAGTTTTCTACACCAGAGAAACCTAGATTTGTGGCGGGTTCCATCGGGCCAGGGACAAAATTACCCACCCTAGGACATGTAACCTATGACGTGCTGAAGGAATCTTTTGAGATTCAGGCCGAGGGGTTATTTGATGGCGGGGTCGATCTATTTATTGTGGAGACGTGCCAAGACGTTCTGCAAATAAAGGCCGCGCTCAATGCGATCGAGGCGGTGTTTGCGAAGAAGGGCGATCGCCGCCCCTTAATGGTTTCAGTCACGATGGAAGTCCAAGGCACCATGCTGCTGGGCACCGACATCAGTGGGATGCTGTCGATTTTGGAACCCTTTCCGATTGATATCTTGGGTCTTAACTGCGCTACTGGCCCAGATCGGATGGCTGATCACATCAAGTATTTGACAGAGAATGCTCCCTTTGTGGTGTCTTGCGTCCCCAACGCAGGCTTACCCGAAAACATAGGCGGTCATGCCCACTACAAAATGACCCCGATGGAACTTCGCATAGCGCTCCATCGCTTTATTGAAGATTGGGGTGTACAGGTCATTGGCGGCTGCTGCGGTACGCGACCGGAGCACATCCAAGCCTTGGCTGAGATTGGAACTGTGCTTAAACCAAAGGAGCGGGACGTGCGGCGATCGCTCACCCCTGGTCACAGCGGACGCGATCTCTTTGGCTATACACCCGCCTCAGCCTCCATTTACACCGCGCAACCCTACGAACAGGACAATTCCTTCTTGATTGTGGGGGAACGGCTCAACGCCAGCGGCTCCAAAAAGGTACGGGAACTGCTGAACGAAGATGATTGGGATGGATTAATGGCGATCGCCAAGTCCCAAGTCAAAGAAGGTGCCCATGTCCTAGACGTAAACGTAGACTACGTGGGTCGCGATGGCGAACGCGATATGCATGAGCTGGCCTCGCGCCTTGTCACCAACGTCACCATCCCGCTCATGCTGGATTCCACCGAGTGGCAGAAAATGGAGGCGGGGCTAAAGGTTGCAGGTGGTAAATGCATCCTCAACTCCACCAACTACGAAGACGGCGACGAGCGCTTCATGAAGGTGCTGGAACTTGCCAAAGAATACGGTGCAGGCGTAGTCATTGGCACCATCGACGAAGAAGGCATGGCACGGACGGCGGAGCGCAAATTCCAGATTGCCCAACGCGCCTATCGCGCTGCGGTGGAGTATGGCATTCCTGCCCATGAGATTTTCTTTGACACATTGGCGCTGCCTATTTCCACAGGGATTGAAGAAGATAGAGAAAACGGCAAAGCCACTATTGAATCGATTCGGATGATTCGCGAAAATCTCCCTGGCTGTCACTTCATGCTGGGCGTGTCCAACATTTCCTTTGGGCTAAGCCCCGCCACGCGAATTACCCTCAACTCCATGTTCCTCAACGAGGCCATGCAGGTGGGGATGGATGGGGCAATCGTCTCAGCGGCAAAGATTTTGCCGCTCGCCAAAATTGAAGCCGAACATCAGCAGGTCTGTAATGATCTAATTTACGATCGCCGTCGCTTTGACGAAAACAATATCTGCATCTACGACCCCCTCATTAGACTCACTGAACTCTTTGCAGGGGTCAGTGCCAAGGATGCGCGTTCGGGTGCATCGCTGGCAGATTTGCCCATTGAAGAGCGCCTGAAACAGCACATCATCGACGGTGAACGGATTGGTTTAGACGATGCCCTAAAACTTGCCCTCGAAACCTACAAACCGCTCCACATCATCAACACCTTTTTGCTGGATGGGATGAAGGTGGTGGGTGTGCTGTTTGGATCGGGACAGATGCAGCTCCCGTTTGTGTTGCAGTCTGCTGAAACCATGAAATCAGCGGTAGCTTTCTTGGAACCCTTTATGGAAAAGGTTGAGGGCGAGGATACTTCTTCTGGTAAGGGCAAGTTCCTGATTGCGACAGTGAAGGGCGATGTCCATGACATTGGCAAAAACCTGGTGGATATCATCCTCACCAATAATGGCTACAAGGTCATTAACTTGGGCATTAAGCAAACCGTAGATGCGATCGTGGATGCTTACAACGAGCATAAGCCCGACTGCATTGCCATGAGCGGCCTACTGGTAAAATCCACCGCTTTCATGAAAGAAAATCTGAATGTTTTCAACGAGCGCGGAATTTCGGTACCTGTGATTTTGGGTGGTGCGGCTCTGACTCCCAAGTTTGTCTACGAAGATTGCCAGAATGCCTACCAAGGCCAAGTCATCTACGGTAAAGATGCCTTTGCTGACCTTACCTTTATGGATCGGTACATGCCTGCGAAGGCCGAAACCCAATGGAAGGACGAGGAAGGTTTTACCGGAGAGTTTGCCCAGTTTAATCAGAAGGGACGGAATGCGATCGAGCAGGCTGAGCGGGAGTTGAATGGGGGCGAACCCGAAAAGCCCGAATCGACTGAGCCAGCAGTCATTGATACTGTTCGCTCAGAAGCCGTGGATGTTGATATTGCGCGTCCCACGCCGCCGTTCTGGGGTACAAAGATTCTGAAGCCAGAAGACCTTTCTTTTGAAGGGCTGTTCTGGCACATGGATTTACAGGCGCTGATTGCCGGACAATGGCAGTTCCGCAAACCCAAGGAGCAATCTCGTGAGGAGTACGATGCGTTCCTTGCCCAAAAGGTCTATCCAGTTCTAGAAACCTGGAAAAAGCGAGTGGTGGAAGAAAAACTACTGCATCCACAGCTTGTCTACGGATACTTCCCTTGCGTGGGCGAAGGCAATACCGTACATGTTTACGATCCAGCAATCATCGAACAAGGATTGACACCCCAAACGGCAACCCCATTTGTAACCTGGACGTTCCCGCGCCAAAAATCCCTCCGACGACTGTGCATTTCGGACTTCTTTCGTCCGATCGCCGAAAACCAATTCGACGTATTCCCTATGCAGGCCGTAACCGTGGGCCAAATCGCCACAGAGTTTGCGGCAAAACTCTACGCCGAAAATGCCTATACCGACTATCTGTATTTTCATGGGTTAGCGGTTCAGGTGGCAGAGGCGATCGCAGAGCAGTCCCACGCCCGCATCCGCAAGGAGTTAGGCTACGGCGATCTGGAACCGGACAACATCCGAGATATGTTGGCACAGCGATATCAGGGTTCGCGCTATAGCTTTGGCTATCCAGCTTGCCCTAATGTGGCGGATCAGTTTAAGCAGTTGGAGTTGATGGGATGCGATCGGATTGGGATGACGATGGATGAGAGCGAGCAGCTTTACCCTGAGCAATCGACGACAGCGTTGATTGTGTATCATCCGGTGGCGAAGTACTTTAGTGCTTAGTTGGTGGAGCAAAGAAGCCCAGCGATTTGTATTGGCTTGCTTTTGACAGGGATGTGCTGAGAGATGTAGCTATGGGTTTCAAGTCCAAACCTGATGATGGGGGCAGAGTCTGACTATAGCGTGGCGGTTGGGGACTGCGATCACTCGTCAACATAACCACTATTCGACACTGATAAGTAGCCGACCATAATTAATTACACACTTTGTCAAAAACCTTGTCAAACTGAAGTAGCAGCGTTAGAGATATTCTGTCCATGCAGTTAATCCGTGAGATATTCCCAGATACGCTCCAATTGCTAAGACGAATCC
>JANNDV010000311.1:0-1920 GCA_031387975.1 Acaryochloridaceae cyanobacterium OTE_75_metabat_521
ATGACTCAAATAAGTCAGCCAATGGCTTAAACACCCACTTTGAGCTTGCAGAATTGCGGCGATGTTTTCAGAAAACACTGTGAGATGTCGTTTATCTTTGGGTGTAATCCATTGACTCAGTTGAGTTTGCAGTTGACGATAAAGCTGAGGGGTTGTCATGTGATTGCTCTGAGTTGGGGAACTTAAGCTTCACATTGAATGCCCCTCTCTGTCACCTTTGACAGTTTTGATTATCCACTGCTGGCAAGGTGTTCACGACTTTTCTGCACCACCAAGGATAAACAGCATGAACGATCAGAATAGAGGCTGAAACCCACTGCCCTCATTCAAATCTTGGGATTTTCCCAAGATTTCCATTTTGTCCATAATCTTTTATTTATAAGGGTTTCATGAGTTTTCTGCACCACCAAGGCTGTTTATCACACTAAAGCGAGCGTAGAAAAAGTTCCCATTAAGGTTGTTACACCCCCTATCTAAATCACTAGGTTGAGCATGATGACTTAGGTAAAGCTAGGGGACTGCGATCGTCATTCCTATCCTTACTGTTAGGCTTTAGACTTTCGTAGCCGCAGATACAAAACCTGCTCAGAGCATCGCTTTACTCTTGCGCCATACCGATTGTTGCAAAAGAGAAATAGACAATGCCTGAAGTAACAAAACCCGCCCACCAGACCGGTGATTTTTTCGTCAATTACGAAGAAAAAGTATTCCCCGATGTCCAAGCAGATCCGGGAGAAAAAGCCCTTGTTACCTTTCATACCGTTGCCTTTGAAGGTTCTATTGGCTTTGTGAATCTATTGCAGGCCACACGCTTACAGCGTAAAGGGTTTGAAACTTCCATTCTGCTCTATGGTCCTGGCGTCACCCTCGGCATCCAGCGCGGCTTTCCCAAACTGGGCGATTCAGCCTTCCCTGGGCATCAGAACTTTGGCGACCAGATTATTAAATTTATGTCAGAAGGCGGTAAAGTCTACGCCTGTCGCTTTGCCCTGCAAGCGCTTTACGGCCACGGTGAACCATCGCTTCTCCCTGGTATTATCCCCATCAGTCCCTTAGATGTTCTAGATATTGTGCTGCTCCACCGCAAAGATGGCGCATTTATTCTCGATACTTGGACGCTTTAATCATGGATTACTCCCGTAAGGTGAGAGCCGCTGCCGTTCAGCTCAGCCCTGTCTTGTTTAGCTGCGAGGGAACCACGACGAAAGTATTGGAGGCGATCGCCGCAGCCGCCAAAGAAGGCGCTCAACTGGTGGTGTTTCCAGAAACGGTTGTGCCATACTACCCGTATTTTTCCTTTGTGCAGCCGCCCGTTTTGATGGGCAAAGAGCATATGCGACTGTACGAGGAAGCGGTAGAAGTGCCTGGGACTGTAACCGATGCAGTTAGTCAGGCCGCGAAGGCTCACGGCATCGTTGTGGTTTTGGGGGTGAATGAGCGCGACCACGGGTCACTTTATAACACCCAGCTCATCTTTGATGCGGATGGCACCTTGTTGCTAAAGCGCCGCAAAATCACACCCACCTACCATGAGCGCATGGTGTGGGGACAGGGGGATGGATCGGGACTCAAGGTGACGGATACTGCCGTAGGAAAAATCGGGGCGTTGGCCTGCTGGGAACATTACAACCCCCTCGCGCGGTATGCGCTGATGGCAGGGCACGAACAGATTCACTGTGCCCAGTTTCCTGGGTCGCTCGTGGGGCAAATTTTTGCGGATCAAATTGAGGTAACAATTCGCCACCATGCCCTGGAATCTGGCTGTTTTGTTCTCAATGCTACAGGATGGCTTTCCCCTGAACAAGTGGCGCAGATCACCCCAGACGAGAAGCTGCAAAAGGCGCTCGTGGGTGGGTGCCATACCGCCATTATTGGGCCGGAGGGGAATCATCTGTGTGCGCCTATTACAGAGGGAGAAGG
>JANNDV010000314.1:0-10394 GCA_031387975.1 Acaryochloridaceae cyanobacterium OTE_75_metabat_521
AGTCAAACGCCCCAGCCAGTTCATCATCAAGAACTTCAGAAATACCGCCATCATTGAGAATAATCGGGTCATCGGCACAGATACCATAGAGAGAGGCTAAAGACGATTCAACAGTGATTAATGGTTGTACAGGTTGATAAATCACGACTGCCTCCACCTCTTGATCTGTCATATCTACGGGAATATCGAGATGAAGAATACCATCCCGTCCAACCCGCTGACGTACCTTAATACTCTCCATTCACAGACCTCGTATTAACACTATGGAACCCCAATACACTGCTAAACAGGGGCAATACCTCACCTTTATCTACTATTACACCAAACTCAATGGCTACCCACCCGCTGAACGCGATATGCAACTTTACTTCAAAACTACACCGCCCACCATTCATCAAATGGTTATCACCCTAGAAAAACGACGATTGATTTCACGAAAGCCAGGACAACCACGCAGTATCCAAGTACTGTTACCTCGAAATCAATTGCCAGAGTTGGACTGAGCGTTCACCATCAGAGAAAACAACCTGTTTGAAAGGCGATCGCCCGACCTCAGCCACAAATTGCGCCCACAGCGTCTTGATATGATTAAAAAACACAGGTCATGGCATAGCCTTTTCTGAATGGCTCAAAATTAAGGTGTTATGAGGGATGGGGTATCCATGAATCAAGAGGTCGGCAATCAAACGACTTTACCCACTGAATTAAAAATTAATCGTTTAATTCAAAATTTTATTCTATTCATTATTATTTTAGCCTTAAGCTTATTCATAATTTTTAAGATTGTCGAAGCCAAAAAAGTCTATCAATTGAACTTTGCAGCAGGCGACTCACGATCCGAAAGTTACGGGCTGAGCCGTGCGATCGCCCAGGTCATAGAATCCAATCAGCCTCGTATCCACATCAACGTCATTCCTACGGGCGGAACCGTTGAAAACATCGGACTACTAGAAGCTGAAAAAGTTCAATTAGCCACCGCACAAGCAGACGTTCCCACCGATAAACTTTCTCGCGCAGTCGCCGTACTCTACCGCGATTTATTTCTTTTGGTGGTCAAGAAAAACTCTGAAATTCATAATTTTGTTGAATTAAAGGGAAAAAAAATTGGGCTTGCACCCACCAGCGGACAGTTTCAATCCTTTATAGAAGTTGCCCATCATTATGGACTAAAGCCCGAAGAACTCCAGTTTGTCGGCACAAACCCCGAACAAGTAAGCGCCGCCTTTCGAGAAAACCTGATCGATGCCCTGTTCAGCGTCCGTGCGCCTGGAAGTGTTGCAATTACAGAGTTTGTCCAAAAATATCAAGGGCAATTGCTTGCTATTGGACAAGCCGAAGCCATGAGAATTAAATACCCTGCCTTTGAACCCGCCATTGTGCCTCAGGGTGCTTACCAAGGCTATCCGTCTATTCCGCCGAAAGATCTCAAAACCGTTGCGGTAGAGCACCTGTTACTCGTCAGCCGCGATACAGACGATTGGGTTGTCCAAGAAATTTCTCGCATTTTGAATGAACATCGACAGCAAATTACCGCTGCAATCCCTGATGAGTTTGCGGAACTCAAACCACTGGTTGCTAAAATCGAACGCCCTAACGCCACCGATGGCATTCGCATTCCAGTCCATCCTGGGGTCACGGCCTACTATGATCGCAACAAGCCCACGTTTGTAGAAGCCCATTCTGGGGTGTTAAGTCTAGCCCTCACTGGGGCAACCCTTCTCGGCTCTGGGTTTGTAGGTTTAAGGGTGAGAATTCTCCAAAACCAAAAGGATAAAACCGATGAGTATATTAAACTTGCAGCGAGTTGTCTAAGTATCGATGAAACGTCTAAACAGGCATTACTCAATAAGCAACAAGAGCTGGATACAATCTTTGAACAAGCCGTTGTTGCGCTAACCCGTGAAGAGATTTCTCAAGAATCTTTCCGAACCTTTAATGAGGTGTACAAAGATGTGAGAGAAGCCTTAGAACGAAAAATCAAGGTTTGAATATGATTTTCTCTGCGACTCGTCTCTTAGAGTTTGATAACAGAATCTCAAAATTTAGGCAGCACCTATTCTTTTGCATCGCTAATTGGCACAGCAACATTTACATCTTGAATCAGGGTCTGAAGATTTGCCTTAAGGGTACTCAGAGGCACAGAAGACTGGTAAAGCCCCGTTTTTACCGCGTCAAAATTAGGAGAGATTTTGGCATAGCTGTCGGGCGCAATGCGCTTCACAGTACCGCCAAAGGTATACCACTTCTTCAATGCCTTTTCAAAGGTGGTCTGGGCTTCTCCAAACCGTGCCGCCTTCACTAAGTCAGCAATTTGCATGAGTTCATCCCGCATGGTTCGCAGGGTTTTTCTGCGGAAAGCAATTTTGTCTTGTACCGTGGGCGCTGCTTTGGGCGGCTCAGCAGCAATGCGTAGGTCTAAGGCTAAAGCATTTGCAGTATTCTGTGTTGGGAAATAACCAGCGATTCCGAGTATTAAAAGCGTAGAGAAAGAAAGCGCAAAAGTTTGTTTAGCGTTCATAAACCTTTTATGGATGGGAGGAAAACTGAATTAAAAACGGATGATTGGGATAACCCTGTGAGACTGGCATCGGCTCAAATGCCCCTGGGCAACCCACGCGCAGCAGTTGCTTAACCGCAAGGGGCACCTGAGTCATCGAAAAATACTTGCCGTGACAGGTGTGCAGACCCGCCTCAAAAAAGGTGTAGGCCAAGTGCCAAGGTCGCCCTACCATAAACTCGGTAGGGGCTTCAATCACGCTAGGGTCGTGCATGGCTGAGACGCTACAGGCCAACACAAGGGTACCTGCCTTGAGGGTAGATTCAAATTCTGTCCCGCGTCCTAAGGTGTAGTCTTGGGTACAGGTGTTAATCACCCCAGGGGAAGGCTGCCGAAACCGAAGTGCTTCCCACACGTAGGCTGCAATTTCATCATCAGTGTCTTTTTGGGCAGCGGCGATCGCCCCATCCAGCACTTCAGTCCGCTGCATCAGTTCTACCACCACATTGGTAATGGCGGTTGCCGTCAAATCCACACAGGCCGACATCATAAACAGCAGGCTGCTCACAATATCTTCATCGGCGGTGTAGGTGGCCTTAACCGACTGCATCATCAAATAGCGCTCTAACACCGTTGGCTGAGCAGGTGGCTCCGGTACAGGCTGGAGCTTCGCAAAGCCAAACAGACGCTCCCAAAACGTTGGCTCTGGCGTGGCGTCACTGCCCGACAGCCTTGCTCGAGTGTGCTTCAAAATCTCTCTAATTTGAGACTTCACTTCAGCACTGGCTGCCGCTGCCGCCTCATTGACCGGAGGTGCACTGGCTAAATTTCGCACGGCTCCCTCATTAATAGCGTGCATCCACTGCACCACTTTATCAACGGGCAGTTCCCCTAACCCTAAATATCGGGCGATCGCCTTTGCCGGCAGCATTTTGGCATAGGCCACCACATCAAAGGGGCTGTTGGGCTGAACGCCCTTTAACAGCGCTGCTGATTCTTCTAGCAAAATGCTGCGGTAGCTCCCAATATCCTCCATCGGAAAGGCGAGGCGAAGGATAGATTTACGCTGTTCGTATTCTGGTGAAGGCGGTAGCTCTATCACCGTATTGCCAATAAACCGCAGCATATTCTGCTTCAGTAAATCGGTTGTAAAAATGTCGTTGAGCGTCAGCACATCCTGCACATCTTTAGCGCGGGTGACGAGCGTAAAGGCAGGCGCGCTAAAGATAGGGGCTTTCTCGCGCAGCTCGTTAAAAAATGCGACGGGAGAAACGGCAATCCATTTGCCGATGAGCTGCATCTGGGCTTTGGCGGCTGCACCGTCTCCTTCTGGGGCATTTGCGATCGCCTCTTTTAATTGGTCTAAAAAACCCTGACTCGGTTCAGACATGATTTTTACTCAATGACGGCATGAGCGAACGGCATTAGACTTAGTTGCTTACTAAAATAAGATATTTTCTTTGATTTTACTAATCGTGTAATTTTGTTAAGAATAATTGAGGTTTAAGTCTGGACTTTTCTTGAAATTAATTTTATTTCCAATAAAAATAATAGAGTTTATCAAACACTATACATATCAAATGTATATATAGAATTTTGAAGTTGCACCTTTATGGAGAGTGTCTATGACTCAGTCAGCCTCTAAACCTTCCTCTAACACTGAGTATGAATGGGAACGAACGCCCCTCTATGTGCCGCCTCATGCCAAAGATTTGCCGAAAGGAGAAGGGTTCTCGCTCTCTAAAATTATTAAGTTTGATGGTCTCATTGCTAAAGGCGTGCTGGGCTTTATCTTTGGCGAATTTCTTTACGGTCTAAACCGATTTCGCCTCGGGAAGCTGAGCTTTCAAATGACGGCAGACTTAGGGCTAGCGGATACGTTTAAGTCTATTAATGCGTGGAATCGGCTGAGTGATTTTGAATATTTCTATAAATCTTGGACAAGCTTTGCCAGACCCAGGGTCGCTGACACCTGGCAGACAGATCGCGAGTTTGCTCAAGGGCGTTTATGTGGCATTAATCCTGGGTTTATTCGCAAATGTCAGCCAGAAGACCTGCGATTAGATGGCAAGTTTCCGGTAGCAGAGGATCTGATTGTGTCTCTGTTGCCATCGGGCAGTAGCTTTGAGGGAGAGCTAGAAAGCGGCGATCGCCTTTACCTGCTTGACTACCAAATTCTCAGCGATATCCTAACGCCGGAGCTAGAAGATCAGTTGGGTAAATATGCCGTTGCGCCGTTGTGCCTGCTGCACGTCAATGCTCAACAGCAGCTTATGCCTATTGCCATTCGGCTCTGGCAAGACCCACAAAGAAATAGCTTAGAAACCAATCCGATCTTTACGCCCCAGTCCCCTTCGCAAAGCTGGCTGACCGCTAAAGTTGCGGTTTCTAGTGCTGATATTGCCTACCAAGGCATTGTTTCGCACTTGCTCAATACTCACCTGATCGTAGAAACCTTTGGGGTTTGCACCCATCGGCAGTTCTCCCCAAACCACATTATTTTCCAGTTGCTTGCGCCCCACTTTTTTAATACCTTGGCCATTAATGAAATGGCGCGCGGCATTTTCTTAGGGCACAACGGTTTTTTTGATGAGACCGGAGCTTTGGGCTATACAGGCTCTAATGAACTGCTACGACGCGCCTATAGCGGCACTGGCGAAAACTACGAAGGCGAACCCCATCTGTTTTACAAAACGGCGTTTCCGGTTGATGTCAAAAACCGTGGCGTCGCGAACTTGCCAGAGTATCACTATCGAGAGGATGGGCTGCTGATTTGGGATGCCATTCATACCTACGTTACCGATATCCTGAAGCTGCGCTATCCATCCGCTGCCGATTTACTGAGCGATGGTGAGCTGCAAGCCTGGAAACAGGAGCTGGTCAGCCCTGACCACGGAAGATTAAAAGGGCTGCTACCCCCTGAAAAAGAAGATCAACTCACGGGGCTTCTTACTGAGTTAGAAGATCTGGCGGATATTTTAACTAACATAATTTTTACCGCAACCGCTCAACATTCTGCTGTTAATTTTGGGCAGTATGAGTATGCCGGATTTGTGCCCAATATGCCCTTTGCCCTGTACCAGCCGCTGACGGATCTCTCAAACCAGCATGAGCCAACCCTAGACCTAACGGCACGATTGCCGGATCGGGTGCAGACCATTAAGCAGATGGTTTTGGTGAAGGCGCTCAGTATGCCCGTCCCCGACAGCAGCCCGTCTTTGCTGACTATGCAAAACCCATTTCAAGATGCGGCGGCTCAACGGGTGTTTCAGGCGTTTCAGGGTGATCGCCTCCCCCAGATCGAGCAAACCATTACCGCACGGAACGCCGCGCTAGAGCAGCCCTATGTTCGTCTATTGCCCTCTAAGATTGCCCAAAGCATTGCAATTTAGTAAAGTGAATGGGCTAAAGTAGACGGGCACTGACGGTTGTGAACGGGAGCGGCTACCTTGAACGAACCTACACCCCTACGTCGAAGCCTGTTTGTGGGTATTTGGCTGATCTGGATGGGGGTCATGTTTTACTTTTCGACTAAAACTTGGGGGGGTGCCGCAACCCAATCTTGGCTAGATCAGCTTCTCACGCTTTATCTTCCGCCAGTGCGCGAGCTGATGACGACCTCTGACGTAGGGCAGCTTAACTTTATCGTTCGTAAATTGGCTCACTTTACCGAGTACGCGGTGCTGACCACCCTCGGCTATTGGGGATGGGTTAAGGGGATGGGGCGATCGCCCCAGCAGTCGCTCCAGATCACCTTGTTGATCTCAATTCTGTTTGCGATGACGGATGAGTTCCATCAGCGATTTGTGCCAGGGCGAACCTCGCTTGTGACCGATGTTTTAATTGATTGTTTAGGAGCATCGCTCGCAGCATTAGCCCTTCGGCAATGGGTCGTGCGCACATCCACTACACGCACTTCAACTTGAGCAAACGCATAACGCGATGGGAGAAAGTTTGAGCATTACCCATTTACTTCATGCCACCCTACTTGTGACCCATCTTGAGACCTCACAGCATTTTTATGAGGCAATTCTGGGGCTTAAGCCTGTAGAACGAGATTTATCCTTTGCAGGTGCGTGGTATCAGATTGGGCCTGTGCAGCTTCATTTAATTGTGGCGGAGGCTGTGATTGGCGATCGCGTTAACCACCAAAGATGGGGACGTAACCGTCACCTCGCGTTTGCTGTCACAGATTTAGACGCGATAAAGCGGCACATCGAGGCTTGCGGATGTCGGGTTCAGATGAGTGCATCTGGACGCGCTGCGCTCTTTGTTTCTGACCCCGATGACAACATGATTGAGCTAACTCAAGTTTAGAGCGTTGTTTGAGCGCCGCCACTGACTGGGTTTGACTCGACCGCACGCTTACCCCTGTGCAACTTCATTGGCGACAGGTGTATTCTCGACATGGAAACTCGATCCTGCAATACAAACTTGGTTCCGTCCGCCTTCTTTGGCGCGGTATAGGGCGGCATCTGCTGCTGCCAGCAGAATGGTCTCTGTTTGAGCATCTGCTGGAAAGGTCGAACAGCCAAGGCTGGCAGTCACTTTAATTTTCTGATTATTCTGAATGGTAATCTCCTGATCTTCGATCAGGGTTCTCAAGCGTTCTGCTACTGCAAATGCCTCGGCGCCGTTAGCGTAGGGCAAAATCACCGCAAATTCTTCGCCCCCATACCGAGCAGGTAAATCGCCGGGTCTCACCTCTCGCTTAATCAACGCAGAAATATGACGGAGAGCATCGTCACCAGACTGATGACCATAGAGATCATTTATTTTTTTGAAATGGTCAATATCTACCATCAAAAGTGAAACCGGATGGCCTTCACGAAGCGATCGCTCTATCTCGATGGTTAGACGGCGATTAAACTCACGACGATTAAAAACCCCCGTTAGCCCGTCAATCGTTGCCATTTCGGTTAATTCCCGTTGATTTTGCTCTAGGTTCTCAGCCATCCAGTTAATGGTGTTAGCAAGCTGCTCAAGTTCATCCCCAGACTTCAGGTCAATCCGAAACGATAAATCGCCATCTCCAAATTGAGCCACGCCCTGGTTAAGCTGCTTCAGCGGTTTTAAAATAGAGTTTGCCAGAAAAAAGATAGAGCGAATCGCCATAAAGGTGACCACCATAGCAGTCAAAAAGTTGATGGTACGCACCCGCTGCTTAATTTCCTCAGCCTGCCTGAGATTGTCAGTACTTTGAAAACTGGTGAGTAAAACATTGAGGCGACGAATCTCTTGGCTTGCCGTACTCAAATGTTTCTCTAGTTGCTGTCGCTGTTGGCGTTCACTCGTTATTGAGACGGGCGGCATTAAGAGACTGTTTGTATTGATATAGACCTGCTGCCATTCTTTTTGCAGCTCAAGGACCAACCGTCGCTTCTCAAGCACCTGAGATGGCGAATTGAGCAGTAGTGTGAACGTCTGATCAATTTCTTGACTTAAGCGCATAAAGCGAGATTGACGCTCAATGGTGTTGTTATAGCCATTTTGTCCATCGACCAAACTTGCTGTTTTCATCAACGATTCTTCGAGACGGTCAATCGGAAATAACTCTTCGAGTCGTTTACTTTCGCTTTTCTCAAAGCTTGCAACGGCCTGTTCAAAAGAAACATAGGCTCCGCCTGCCAGTCCCAATAAAGGAAACAGCATTAAGCTCACCCCAAGAATGAGGCGATTGCGCAATGAAGTTTGGCGAATCGTCGCTTTGCCCATGAAAACCAAAAGGATTAGAAGTCCCCTACTGCTTAGAATTCCCTCTTATGGGAAACGAAGTGCTACTCATGGTTTGCGTAGATCTCATCCTTGCAATTTGCCCTAATGTTAGCCACCTTCTGCACCCCGCGCACTTCTATAATGATCAAATGCATATCCACGCTTTAAAGTGAAGTCTGTGACAGAATCTGGACGCTACAAAAATACCGTACGCTTACCCCAAACCCAGTTTGACATGCGGGCAAATGCCGTCAAACGAGAGCCTGAACTGCAATCGTTCTGGGCGCAAGAGCAAGTTTACGAGCAGCTCTCGCAAACCAACCCGGGTGAACTCTTTATTTTGCACGATGGCCCACCCTATGCCAATGGGGATCTCCACATCGGTCATGCGCTCAACAAAATTCTCAAAGACACCATTAATAAATTTCAGCTCTTACAGGGGCGAAAAGTGCGCTACGTACCTGGTTGGGATTGTCATGGTTTGCCCATTGAACTGAAGGTGCTGCAAAATCTTAGTGCTGAGCAACGGGCTAACCTGACGCCCATCAAGCTCCGCTGGAAGGCACGGGACTTTGCCCTAAAGACCGTAGACAGCCAGCGCAAAAACTTTAAGCGCTATGGCGTTTGGGGCGAATGGGAGAACCCCTATCTCACCCTAAAGCCAGAGTACGAAGCCGCCCAAATTGGGGTCTTTGGGCAAATGGTGCTCAAAGGCCACATCTATCGCGGTCTTAAGCCCGTCCACTGGAGTCCTAGTTCTCAAACGGCTTTAGCCGAGGCAGAGCTAGAGTATCCCGAAGGTCATACCTCGCCTTCGCTTTATGCAGCCTTTGAGGTGACGTCTTTACCGCAGGCACTGCGAGGCCCTCTAGACCCATACTTGGGTGAGTTGGGTGTGGCAATTTGGACGACGACACCCTGGACGCTGCCAGGAAACTTGGCGATCGCCGTTAACCCCAACCTCACCTACGCCGTCGTCCATGCAGTTGATGATGGCGCACCTGGGCGATTTAAGTATTTGCTGGTTGCCAAAGATTTGGTCGAAACCCTTGAGGCCAAGTTTGAGACGGCTCTTGTGGTTCAGGCCACCATGATGGGCAAGGTATTAGAGCACATGACCTATCGCCATCCTTTGTATGATCGCCAGAGCGAAGTAGTCATTGGGGGCGACTACATCACCACAGAATCTGGGACAGGGCTAGTGCATACCGCCCCAGGTCACGGGCAAGAAGATTACCAGGTTGGCTTACGCTACGGTCTGCCTATTCTTTCGCCTGTAGACGATCGCGGGTTCTTTACGGAGGAAGCAGAGCTATTTGCCGGACTGAAGGTGGTAGATAAGGCCAAAAACGACAACGACAAGCTAAAAGTAGAGGTGAGCGAGGGCAATCAGGCCATCATTGATGCCCTCAACGAAGTGGGTTCGCTGCTGCATCAAGAAGCCTACAGCCACAAGTATCCCTATGATTGGCGCACGAAACAGCCCACTATTTTTAGGGCTACAGAGCAGTGGTTTGCCTCGGTAGAAGGGTTTAGAGACGAGGCGTTGAAGGCGATCGCCTCGGTAGAGTGGATTCCGGCTCAAGGCCAAAACCGGATTACCTCAATGGTTTCGGAGCGCTCAGACTGGTGTATTTCGCGGCAGAGATGCTGGGGAGTACCCATCCCCGTGTTTTATGACGAGGAAACCAACGAACCGCTCTTGAATGCAGAAACCATCGCCTACGCCAAAGCCATCATTGCGGAGAAAGGCTCGGATGCATGGTGGGAACTATCGGTTGCGGAGCTTTTGCCAGAGGCGTATCGCAATAACGGACGCACCTACCGTAAAGGCACTGACACCATGGACGTGTGGTTTGACTCCGGTTCATCTTGGGCAGCAGTGGTGGAGCAGCGAGAGAATTTACGCTACCCAGCAGACATTTATCTAGAAGGCTCCGATCAGCATCGGGGATGGTTCCAGTCTAGTTTGCTCACCAGCGTTGCCGCTCAGGGCATTGCGCCCTACAAGACGGTCTTGACCCACGGCTTTGTGCTAGACGAACAGGGTCGCAAAATGAGTAAATCTATCGGTAACGTGGTAGATCCAGTCATTGTGATTGAGGGCGGCAAAGACCAAAAGCAGGATCCTCCCTATGGCGCAGATGTGCTGAGGCTTTGGGTATCTTCGGTAGACTATTCT
>JANNDV010000319.1:0-8200 GCA_031387975.1 Acaryochloridaceae cyanobacterium OTE_75_metabat_521
GAGCTGGAAGATGCCTACAGAGAGCAGAGTAGCGATCCAGAATTTCTGGAAGAGATTTCTGCTTGGGATGTTGCGGTGGACGATGGTTTAAATGCCTAGCGGGACATTAACTTATAAGCGAGGAGAGATATGGTGGGTTGACCTCAAACCTGTGATTGGTAGTGAAACCAATAAAGAGCGTCCTTGCCTAATTTTGCAGAATGATGTCGGCAATCAAAATGGCACAACTACAATAGTCGCCCCATTATTACCTGGAAAGAAAACGTATCCTTTCGTTGTGAATGTTGTTCCAACTTCAAAAAATGGACTAAACGGAGAGCGGTACATAAACTTAAGTCAAATGAGAGCTGTAGATACCCAAAGAATTAAGAATAAACAGGGCATTTTAGAAGACATTTATTGGGAAGCCATTGAAAAGGCTGTATACATTGAGCTTGGTTTTAGTTTGGCGTTTAAATCTCCATAGCTTGCCAAGTGATCGCTCGAACTGCTGGGAAAGGAGCCACAAAGCTTAATCAGTCAAGTAATCAAAGAGGTGTTTGACCGTAATTTCAACCATTCCTGCAAAAACGGGGACTGGAAACACCATTTGCGGCTCATCAAAAAATTGTGGCGTTTGGTTGGGCTGATAGACAAAAACACAGGATTCCTCAGCGTCGATCATCCAGCCCATTTCTGTGCCATGACCTAGACAATGCAAAATATTGCGCATCACTTTAGTGGGGCTTTGGCCTGGGGACAAAATTTCAATTACCCAGTCAGGATACAGTTCAAACCGATTGGATACCCTGCCATTTGGCTCTCTAGGAATACGTTCCCAACGAAAAACTGAAATATCTGGAACGACTGAACGTCCTCCAAAGGTGCATCGAAGTTCGGGATACGCATGGGCAACTTTTGAAGAACTGAGCGCATCATCTATATCTCGCGTCAAATCCCGCTGCAACGTACTATGTTCACCTTGAGGCATGGGCTTTTGGACAATTTGACCGTCTATATATTCACTGGCAGGCTTCGTTTCGGGCTGCTGAAGGAAGACCTCTAGGGTCATGATTCGGGTAGGTGTTTGAACCATAGGACTTGAACTAAGCAACTTTAAAGGCTTATTGCTTTATCTCATATCGTCAGTTTAGCTTAGGCAATGTTGAATGCCTAAAGTGCAGTGCGGAACCTTAGTGCTTGAGAACGATAGAGCGATCGGGTAATCAACAGCGCTGCGATCGTTTCTCCTGGGTTGTGTGGATTGGCAAGATCGCCGCTCATTACTTTGGCATGTGGAGCCTGAAAGAGCCTAAAGGATGAAGGGCTACCTCAATCATTGGTGCACAATTGTGCATATAATGAGAGTATGTCATACCAATGGGATAAAGAAAAAGCCGCTGCTAATGTCAGTAAACACGGCATTGATTTTGCTGATGCCGTTACTACGTTTTCAGATGATTGCGCAATCACATTAATCGACGAGCGATTTGAAGAAGAACGGTTTATCACCATCGCAAGGGATGCTTTGGGTCGAGTCCTTGTAGTGGTCTATACCTGGCGGGGTAACGAAATCCGGTTAATTTCAGCTCGAAAAGCCATGCGTCACGAGCGAACACAATACGAAGAGGGATAGGCAGTGGAAGAAGAATACGATTTTAGTCAAGGTAAACGCGGCGCAGTTGAGCCGATAGGTGCAGGTAAAACTCGCATCACTATTCGCTTAGATGATGAAGTTCTCGCATGGTTTCGGGAACAGGTTCATGCCGCAGGTGGTGGCAACTATCAAAGTTTGATCAACGAAGCATTATGTCAACATATTGCCCAACAACGTGAGCCATTAGAATCAACCTTAAGACGAGTTTTGCGCGAAGAACTTGACCGCGTAGTCTCTTAAGTCAAATGTGTTCTCAAATTGAGACAGACAATCTCAGCAAAATAGTGGCGCAATGTTGAAACCGGAGTCTTTGAACTTACGGATGCTAGGGCGATCGCAGCGCCATCGCTTCCCCGATGCTCAGTTCAGAGTCATCCAGCTTAATCGGTCAACCAGTCAAAAAGCTGCTTGACCATAATTTCAATTACTCCTGCAAAAGCGGGGACTGGCAGCACCATTTGCGGCCCATCAAAAAATTTAGGTGTTTGGTTCGGCTGATAGACAAAAATACAGGATTCCTCAGCGTCGATCATCCAGCCCATCTCTATGCCATGGTCTAGGCAATGCAAAATATTATGCATCACTTTAGTTGAGCTTTGGCCAGGGGACAAAATTTCAATTACCCAGTCAGGATACAGTTCAAACCGATTGGATACCCTGCCATTTGGCTCTCTAGGAATACGTTCCCAACGAAAAACTGAAATATCTGGAACGACTGATCGCCCTCCAAAGGTACACCGAAGTTCTGTGTAAGCACGACCAACTTTAGTTGGTTTAAGCGCCTCATTAACAAACGCACCAAAATCCAGTTGCAAGGTACTATTTTCACCTTGAGGCATAGGCTTTTGGATAATTTGACCGTCTATGTATTCACTAGCAGGTTTTGTTTCAGGCTGCTGAAGAAACTCTTCTAGCGTAAGGAGTCGAGTAGGTGTTTGAACCATAGGACTTTAACTAAGCAACTGTAGAGCTTATTGCTTTATCTCATATCGTCAGTGTAGCTCAGTCAATGTTGAGTGCCTAAAATGCAGTGCGGAGCCTTAGAGCTTGAGGATGATAGGGAGATCACACATGACTCAAGCAGATTTCTCCTAACCGTAGGGACCTCGCCGATTCAAGTCTGAAGTGCAACAAGTGTTGATGACTGAGGATACCAGAGAGATTCAACGTGCTGGGCAACCGCAACCGCCTGCGCCCGTTCGGCGGTGTTGAGCAAAACCGTGACGTGCCCTAGCTTTCGCCCTGGCTTACTCTCTGTTTTGCCGTACCAATGCACTGTAGCGTTTGGAACTGCGGCTAAACGTTGACGCTGGGCGACATAGTCAGAGACAGCGGTTTCAAACCCCAATAGGTTCACCATCACTGCCCCTGCGGTATGAAGCGCAGAATCGCCCAAGGGCAAACCGCAAACTGCACGCAGATGCTGCTCAAACTGAGATGTTTTGCAGGCATCTATGGTTAGGTGGCCTGAGTTATGGGTGCGCGGCGCAATTTCGTTGACAAAGACTTGCCCGTCTGGGGTCAAAAATAGCTCTATGCCAAAAATGCCGATCGCCTGTAGGTTTTCTAAAAGCTGGGTGGCAATGGTTTGGATTTGGATTTGGGTGGCGGGAGAGAGAGTGACAGGGGCGATCGCCCACCGACAAACCTGCTGCGCTTGGTAGGTTTCGACCGCCGGATACAGCGCAATTTCCCCCGTTGGGGACCGAGCCGCCATCACCGCCAGCTCCCGCTCAAAGGGTACAAACGCTTCTACCATAAACCGCTGGTCAAGATTGGCAGGTTCATGGGCAAAACCTTGCCAAAACTGGTTCAACTCGTCAGCATTGCGAATAATAAACGTCCCTTGCCCGTCATAGCCATGACGACGAGACTTAATGACCACAGGAAAGCTGAAACCCAGGGCACTTAAATCGGATTGGGGGCTAACGACGGCAAAAGCGGGTACAGGAATACCCAAAGATTTCAAAAAACGCCGCTGCTCATACTTATCGAGCACCGCAGCCAGCACCGATAGCCCAGGACGGAAGCAAACGCCTTGCGCCTCTAACTCTCTGAGGGCATCAAGATCGACAAACTCGTTTTCAAAGGTAATAACCTGACATTGCGCAGCCAGTCGCGCCGTTGCGATGGCATCATCTACAGGTGCAAGCACTGACTTAACGGTCAGGGCGGGTTCCGCCAGATGATTGCTGAGGGCAGGATCGGTTGCGTAGGGTGTCTGGACTACCACTTCTAGTCCTAACTTCTGCGCTGCCTCTCGCATCATCCAGGCCAGTTGCCCACCACCAATCACGCCTACTTGACGGATGTTGATTGCTGTAGATGCTTGAGCGCTATTCATATAGGTGTTCTCAATCAATGCTCCCAATTAACGCACCCCATTAACGCACCCCATTAACGTTCTTAAATCTGCTGCGCCCTTAAATTTACTGCACCCGTTTGACGTTACCTGCTCTGATCCAGCCTTCAATGCCCTTTGACTCAAAGCGGATCTGCTGCCACTGTTTATTATCAGATTCGCCAATGACCGTGACCGTATCGTCAAAACGCAGTTTATCAACCACCTTGCCCTTAGAATCGGGCTTATCGCGCAAAATCAGATCTTGGTCATACACCACAAGAGCCAGATAGGTTTTATCATCGGCTCCACGGATATCTAGCCGTGAATTAGGCGAATCTTTTTTAACTTCAGCAAAGTTTGGCTTACCTGGGCTGCGAGACAACTGCTGCAAAAACAGAAAGCTGAGTGCCCCAACAAACAGTCCAACTGCTAGCAAACCTAAAAGAACGCCCAGCATTGTTTGGGGAAAAGTAGACCTTCGCATGATATTTGAACTAAGTTAATCCGGCTGCTCGAACTGTCGCATACGCAAACCCAGTGTACTATGCCGAGATGCTAAGCGAGCTTTACCAGAGGCGGCCCACTCCTGCAACACGTTGACCTGTTCTTGCGCTGTACGGGCGAGGGGTACAATTTGGCTGACGGCTTCTAGGATATCGGTGGTGGTAAAGTCGCGGTTTTGGCTAAAGCCAAGGTGCATGGCTTCGATCAGGCTTTGCTCAATTTCGGCCCCGGAAAAGTCTGGGGTTTCGTAGGCGACGCGCTCTAGGTCGTAGGTGGCAATATTGTGAGGGCGCAAACGGCTGAGATGGACTGAAAAAATGGCCTTGCGCTCTTCGGTGGTGGGCAGCCCGACAAAAAAGATTTCGTCAAAGCGGCCTTTACGCAGTAGTTCTGGCGGCAGTGCCTGAATGTTGTTGGCAGTAGCGACCACAAAGACCGGAGAGGTTTTTTCGGCAAGCCACGTCACAAAGGTGCCAAAGACGCGGCTGGTGGTGCCAGAGTCTCCCCGTCCATCTGCACCTGCAAAGGCTTTATCAATCTCGTCAATCCACAATACGCAGGGGGCAAGAGCTTCGGCAAGCTGGATCATTTGGCGGGTACGCGATTCTGATTCCCCCACGAGTCCGGCAAACAGACGACCTACATCGAGCCGCAGCAGGGGCAGATGCCAGTGATGGGCGATCGCCTTGGCAGTCAGCGACTTCCCTGTGCCCTGAATGCCCACCAGCAGCAGTCCACGGGGATGGGGCAGACCATACTGACGGGCTTGTTCCGAAAAGCCATTTCCGCGCAGCAGCAGCCAGTCTTTGAGGTTATCCAGGCCACCAATATCGGCAATGGTTTGGCTGGCGGGGATGAAGTCTAGAATTTGGGTTTGACGAATGGTCTGGCGCTTTTCTTCGAGAATCAGGTCTAAGTCTTCCATATTGAGAGAGCCGTGGGTGGCGATCGCCTTTGCCAGAACCCGACGAATTCGCTCCATCGAAAGCCCCTGACAGCAGCGCACCATTTCTTCTAAGGCTCTGGGCAGCATCGATAAGCCCATTGCCGCCATCATGCGTTCAATTTCGGGGCGGATGTCGGCGAGGGTGGGCAGCGGAAAATCTACGACAGTTAAAACTTCGCTGAGATCGGTGGGGATAGACAGCTCTGCGGCTAGCAGCACCAGATTTTTGGGCTGTGATTTAAGGCTGCGGGCAAGGTTCCGCAGCTTACGAGAAATGGCAACATCCCCTAAAAACCGATGGAAGTCTCGCAGGATAAAGATAGCAGGAGCATTGGCTGGAAGTTTTTCAACTAGGTCTAGCGCCTGAAGTGGATTGCGCTGGGCAAAGCCTGCATCGTTGGGGTTGCCCTGGTAGCCATCTACAAAATCCCAGGTATAAAGGGCGCGATTGCCTTGGCGTTTGGCAGATTCGGCGATCGCCGTTTCGACGCGCTCTTCTTCTTGGGTAGGGACATAGATGAGGGGATAGCGGGCGCGCAGGCACAGGTCAAATTCATGCTGGAAACTCATGGATTTCTTTAAGCCAAGGTATTTAGGCACTTAGAGATCAGTTTAGCGGCATGTTATTGAGAAATCGCTACCTCAGATTCTCAAAATAGTTAGGAGCCATAGCCAATCACCTCTCTAGCGGTTGAGGAAATGTCTCTAACTTCTTCTTTTTAAGTATCTGAGTCTGAAGGAATAGGGTGTTCTTTAAGAGAAACTGAAGTTTGCTGCTGAAGCGCTTCCGACCACTGTTTGGCAAGAGAAATGAAATCAGAAGGCATCATCAAAATCGTTGTGGTGTTGTTCTCAGCGCCTATTTCAGTCAACATCTGTAAGCGTCGGAGTTCTAGCGCGGCAGGGTTTGCCATAATGCTTTTAGAAGCTTCCCCCAGCTTGAGCGAGGATTCTTGTTCTGCTTCAGCCTTAATAATACGGGCGCGTTTTTCACGAATGGCCTCTGCTTCCTTTGCCATCGCCCGCTGCATCGTGGGCGGAATCTCAACGTCCTTGGTCTCTACGCGCTCTACAGCAATGCCCCAAGGTTCCGTAATTTCATCCACAATTTCTTGAACTTTGAAATTAATCTGGTCTCGCTTTTGGAGAATGTCGTCTAGAATATTCTGACCTACAACATTCCGTAGGCTAGTCATTGCGGTTTGATAGACTGCCATCTGATAATTTTCGACGCGCGTAATTGCCTTGTTAGGATCAATGATTCGATAGTAGAGAACGGCGTTAACTCGAATGGTCACGCTGTCTGCGGTGACAGTCTCCTGTGGCTCGATATCTACGGTTTTGGTACGGATATCAACCTTGGCTTTTTGGTCAACAGCCGGAATAATCCAGTACAGGCCAGGGCCTTTAATATTACTGAGGCGACCTAGACGAAAAATGACCCCGCGCTCATATTCACGGTCTATTTTGACACCTGAGAACCCTATGCCGAATAGGAGAAGAAGAGGAATGAGTAATTGTTCCATTGTTAAGAACGCCGTCTTCAGAAATAGCTCTATTCTATCCCATGCTAGAAAATATATAAGCTGAGCAAACGGAACATTTAGACAAAAACAGGATGATATTCTCTAAGACTCCTGAGATATAGACAAAATTTCTAAGCTGTATCATAAAGCAATAAGTTTTGCGATGTTTTAGTTGTACTCTAATCCGAAGAAATACCGTCGCTTTATAAATTTCTCATTTTTTAGTGTCATGCTCTAATTAGCACTTTATGTGCTTAAACTCAATAAATAAAAGGTTTAGAAAAGAAGCCATGTATGGGAGCACATTAACATCACCAGTCTTTCAAGAGGAAGAAATTTTGTGTCAAAAAAGAATTTTAATTATTGAGGACGATACGGCAATCTGCCAAGTTGTGCAGATTAGTCTTAGTAAGTTTGGCGGTTATGATGTTCTAGATGCCCTATCAGGACAAGAAGGACTAGCAATAGCTGAACGTGAGCATCCCGATGCGATTGTGCTGGATTTGGGGATGCCAGGAATGGACGGATTTGAAGTATTGAGACGACTCCAGGCGAATCCATTAACTCAATTGATCCCAGTTGTAATGCTAACGGCAAATGCCTCTCAGGTTAATCGTCAAGCGGTTGCACCAGTCGGTATGGTAGGCATTATCTCAAAACCCTTTGATGTATTGACGTTATCGAGTCAAATTGCTTCTGCCTGTGGTTGGACATGAACGTTGACTGCATCAATAGAATTAAAGCTGCTTCTAAACAAACGCGAAATGTTTGATCATCCCGCTTAGGATCGTGGATTAAATAACTTACAGAATTGTTTAGAAGCGATACGCTCTGCATTCCCTCATCCCCTAACCCCTTCTCCCGCTCTGGGAGAAGGGGAACAAGAAACTCCGGCTCCCCTCTCCCGCTCTGGGAGAGGGGCTGGGGGTGAGGATCAAAAGTTGAGGTTATTTAATCCACGATCCTTACCTGCCAGAATGGAATTACACAGCCAAACCGCAAAAAGCTTAATTCTGGAGGTTATTTAATCCACGATCCTTAGCATTACCTTTACGGTATGAACTCTAAACGCTCTTTCCAGCAAGCTCAGCTTCAGCCCAAATCCACCGCAGAATCTGAAGAGATTTTACAAAATAATGCGGCTGAGTCATTTCCCGTTGTTGGAATTGGAGCATCTGCTGGGGGATTAGAAGCGTTTACTCAATTGCTGAACCATTTGCCAACCCACACAGGTATGGCATTTG
>JANNDV010000324.1:0-3688 GCA_031387975.1 Acaryochloridaceae cyanobacterium OTE_75_metabat_521
GATTTAGAGTGACCTTTCAATCACATTGTCAATGAGTCCATACTCCTTAGCCTCTTGAGCAGACATAAAATAATCGCGATCGGTATCGCGCTCAATCTTTTCAACAGGCTGACCGGAACGCTCAGCCAAAATGTGGTTCAAAGAATCTCGGATTCGCAGAATTTCTCTAGCCTCAATATCAATATCCGACGCCTGCCGACGACCCGTGCCACCCAAAGGCTGGTGAATCATAATACGGGCATTGGGCAACGCCAGTCGCTTACCCTTACTCCCAGAAGCCAGCAAAAAAGCACCCATCGAAGCCGCCAAGCCCACGCAGATGGTGACAACCTCAGACTTAATGTGCTGCATGGTGTCATAAATTGCCATACCCGCCGTGACCGAGCCACCAGGGGAATTGATATAGATATAGATGGGCTTCGTCGGGTCATCAGAATCGAGGTACAGCATGGCGGCAATAATAGAATTTGCCAGAGAATCTGTAACCTCTTGACCCAGAAAAATAATGCGTTCTTGATTAAGACGCGTATAAATATCAATCCAGCGCTCATAGGTGCTGCCAGGGAGGCGATAGGGAACGCTGGGTACACCAATTGGCATAGCTGGAACTCCTTTAGGTTAGTAATAGAAATTAGGCTGAATCAAATCGAGGGGTTCTGCAAATCAAGCAAGGCTTTTTGAACGTTCTTCAACCCTAGCCAATGCCAGCGCCAGCCGCTAAGACGGGCGGTAAAGCCGTATCTTTAGAGCTAAGGACAATATCAATCAGGCCGTAGTCCTTCGCCTCTTGGGGCGTGAGGTAAAACATGCGATCCATATCCTTGGCAATTTTCTCAGCCGTTTGCCCCGTATTACGAGCCAAAATATTGAGCATTGAAGTCTTATTGACCATCACTTCCTTTGCCCGAATCTGAATATCGGTTGCTTGGCCTTGCGCACCCGAACGCGCTTGGTTTAGCACAATCGTGGCATGGGGCAGACTTGCCCTAAACCCCTTGGCACCACTCGATAAAATCATGGCGGCTGTCCCCATCGCCTGTCCTAGACAAATGGTGTGAACAGGGGGCTTAATGTACTGGAGCGTATCGCAAATGGCAAAGGCTTCCGTTTCAAAACCCACAGCATCACCGTCATACCAAGAGGTTCCGGT
Source organism: Acaryochloridaceae cyanobacterium OTE_75_metabat_521 (assembly GCA_031387975.1). Taxonomy (GTDB): domain Bacteria; phylum Cyanobacteriota; class Cyanobacteriia; order Thermosynechococcales; family Thermosynechococcaceae; genus JAAURS01. The sequence continues at coordinate 1,151 of JANNDV010000324.1, forward strand.
GGAGTTGATGTAGAACCGAATGGGTTTATCGGGGTCATCAAACTGAAGGTAGAGCAACTGAGCAATGATCAGCTCCGTAACATCCATGCCCACTCTGCGCTTCACGTCGTCAGAAGAAAACAGCGGTAGCCCAAGATAAACAATTCGCTCTTTGAGCAAAAGCGATGGGAGATCGGGCGGTGGGGTTCTTCCAGAAAATGAGTCCCCGCCATAGGGGGCTTGAACAGCCTGAATTGGTGATTCCATGACGTGCGACTGCCTAAAATAGGTATTGCTGCTAACACTACTCTAGCAATTTTCTGGGTCGGATACTCTGGCACAATGGATCTTAGAGTGGCTTTCGGTCGGGTTTCAGCCCTTGACGATTAAACTGATTGACTAATAAATTTAAGACCCTCACCCCCAACCCCTCTCCCAGAGCGGGAGAGGGGAGCCAGATTCTAGACCCTCTCCCCCAACCCCTCTCCCAGAGCGGGAGAGGGGAGCCAGATTCTAGATCTATTCTTGTTCCCCTTCTCCCCTTGTGGGAGAAGGGGCTAGGGGATGAGGGGGTTGCTTCTGCCCCTCATCAAGCGTTTTAAGTCATCGTCAGAGAAAATCTTTGAAACCTGAGACACAATCTTCTCTAAATCAATCGCGTTGAGATCCGTCATGGCATATTTTTGGTTTAAGGCGTTTCATATTATTGGCGTTGTCGTTTGGTTTGCGGGTTTGTTTTACCTCGTTCGGCTGTTTATCTACCACGTAGAAGCAAATGATGAGCCAGAACCCGCACGGTCTATTCTCAAAAAGCAGTACGGACTTATGGAGAAGCGGCTGCTCAATATTATTACCACCCCTGGAATGCTGGTGGCGGTGTTTTGTGCTGTTGGGCTACTTGTGGGGCAACCGGATTGGCTCAAGCAGAGTTGGCTCCATGCGAAGCTGGCCTTTGTGGTGCTGCTATTGGGTTATCACTACTACTGCACACGACTGGTAAAGCAGCTAGAGGCAGGCACCTGCCGTTGGAGCGGTCAGCAGCTACGGGGGCTAAATGAAGCGCCGACTGTGCTGCTGGTGGTGATTGTGCTGCTGGTGGTCTTTAAGGGTAACTTCCCGACAGATATTACGGTGTGGGTGATTTTTGGCATGGTGGTGGCGATGGTGGCGACCATTCAGCTCTATGCCCGGAAACGCAGGCTCGATAAAGAAAAGCTGCTGACGGAAAGCGTGACGGAACCTTCGGCCTAGACCCTATGTTTCAAGCCACCCGACGACGCTTAGCGCTTTGGTATACCGCCGTCACGGCGGCTTTGCTCATTCTATTTGCCAGTGGGTTTTACTGGTACGTGCGCGAAACGCTGATTGAGCGGGTGGACGACACCCTTCATCATGTCGTGGAAGTGGTGGGGCGATCGCTCGTCTTAGAGCAAGCCCTCGGCGCTGATCGTAAACTGCACTATCAGGTCAACATAGATGCCAGCTTTCGCAGCAATGCCGAGGCCGTAGACGATGACCGGATCGACTTGGAGTGGTTTAGCCCTCGCCGCGATCCGCTGTGGTCTACTCTTTCAGAACCACTGGCCTTTCCCCTGCATGTACTTCAGAATGGCGAAACGGTTAAAATTCGGCCTGACTATGTGCTGCGACAGCTTACCCAGCGTCTAGAGTATCGCGGCGATATTTTGGGCTATTTGCGGGTCAGCCATCCTTGGTTTGAAGTTGCAAAGCCCACCCGCGAACTATTTGTTGATTTAGCCGCAGGGCTGACGGTCATGATTGGGTTTGTGGCGGCGGTGGGCTGGTTTTTATCTCGACTTGCCATTGGGCCTCTGCAAGAGTCGTATCAGTACCTGCGGCAGTTTACAGCAGATGCCTCCCATGAGCTGCGTAACCCGCTCGCGCTGATTCAGACGACGGTGCAGGTTGCCCTCACTGACCCAGAGATTACGCCCAAGGAGCAGCGGCAGCAGCTCGAGGTTGTAGAACGCCTGACCCAGCGCCTGGGGCATTTGGTCAACGATTTATTGTTTCTCGCGCGGCAAGACAGCGGCATGGTGCAGCCACAGCTTCAGCCGTGCCCATTAGATGCGCTGCTGATGGCGGTGGTAGAAGAGCAGTCTGCCACCGCAGCAGCCCAGAATATTCAGCTCACCCTAGACCTTGGCGAAGCTGAACTGGAGCCAGAAAACGGCGTTGAACCCTTTACCCTACTAGCAGACTACGACCAGTTGGCGCGACTTTTTTCTAACTTGGTGAGCAACGGATTGCAGCACACCCCCACTGGTGGAGCGGTGGCGCTTAAGCTAGAACAGACAAACCGACAGCTCCAGGTTCTCATTAAAGACACCGGAACGGGCATTCCTGAGCAGGCTTTGCCCCATGTGTTTGAGCGGTTTTATCGGGTCGATCCTGCGCGATCGCGAACTAATGTAACGACGCCTGCGTCTAATTCAGGGACGGGGCTGGGGTTGGCGATCGCCAAGGCCATCTGCGAAACCCATCAGGGACAAATTCGGGTCGAGAGTAAAATAGGCCAAGGCACTACATTTAAGGTAA
>JANNDV010000012.1:0-9372 GCA_031387975.1 Acaryochloridaceae cyanobacterium OTE_75_metabat_521
CACCGTTTAACCCCGCTTCATCTCATTGGCGCTAAACCGTTGAAATGGGGATTATGCTTTCACACCTTATACCTGGTGGATAGGATTAGCTGTCTGGTCTTGGTCAGAGGCAGTCACCTATAAGAACGTCAAGTTATCATCCAGGGGAGACTTTAAGTGCGAACTCAACCCATAGGGTTATCTCCTGGAAGCCCTGCTTTATAAGCTTTATAGCTATTTCTGCAAGAACGAATCGCACCTCCCTTACAAAACCGTGCTTGCCTGTTTCCAGGCACACGGCTCCTCGACAATACGGCTGTTGTCAGCAGCACCAATCGCCCTGATCGTTGATATAGCCTTCAAGCGGTTCTAAGACAGCTTCCTGCTTCAGGACTTTCCCATTGGCAATATCGCGGGCGGTTTTGACATCGTGGCAATGACGATGAAGCGGTTGCAGATTATCGAACTTATCCTTTCCACCGTCTTTTTTAGGGATGGTGTGGTCAACCTCAATCAAATCGTCTCCCGCAAACATTAGTCCACATTCAGGGCATCGTCCTTTGTACTTTTTAAGTAGCATTGCTACTCGGTTGGGTAGGTCAGGATGGGTGCCCTTTCTAGTGCTCCAGTAGAGTACATCTCCGTCAAAATAGCTCTTATTCCCTTTAACTTTTACATGGCGTTTGATTGGGGTGTCAGAATGGGATATTAGCCTTATTCCACTTTTGGTTGAAAACCTCAACCTATCCTCAATATAATGCCAGTATTTGTGTAGGGTTTTAGAGTCCCATTTTCTGGTTCTGTATCTTGCCCAAGCTCGTAATTGCGACGACAGAATATAGTCACAACTGCTAAAGACTCTTTTGCTAATTACGGTTGAGTAATAATTACCCCATCCCCGAATAATCGGATTTAATTTACTAATCAGTGCCTCTTGAGGTGCTGTTTTGTAACTGTTTATGGTATTCCCTATTGACTCAATATGTAAGGCAATCTTCTCTTTGCTAGGCTTGATGATAGTTTTGAATCCTAGCCTTTCACCATGAGTATTACATCCAGATTGGTGTTTACCAACTTGATATTGTCTAATATTGAATCCGAGAAAGTCGAATCCAATATTTCCTCCATGTGAAATTAACGTATGTGAGATACGAGTTTTGCTAGGTTTCAATTCTAAGGACATCTCATTTAACCAATTTTCTGCTGCTAACTTACATCTTTGGATGACATCAAGCGATTTATGTAGAACTACAAAATCGTCGGCATAGAACACAACATTTAATTCATCTTGTGCTTTTTTCCCTTGACTTATGCATCCTCTTATCGCCGCTTCCAGACCATGTAAGGCTATCAAAGCAAGGCATGGTGAAAGAACACCTCCTTGTGGTGTACCTTCATTGGTTGGAATTAATTTGCCATCCATTACTACCCCTGACTTTAACCAAGCTTTAATTTGCCTGTTTAATTTAGGGAAAGTATTTAGCTTGTCTAACAGCTTTTCTTGGTTGATTTTATCGAAGCACTTCGTAATATCGGCATCTAAGACATATTTGCTCTTTTTGCTAATACTTAGGAAAATTGCTTCGATTGCATCATGAGCACCCCGTCCTGTCCTAAAGCCGTAGGTATTTGGTTCATAAACTGCCTCCCATTCGGCTTCAAGTGCTAGTTTCACTAGCATCTGTTTTGCTCTATCAATCATGCAGGGGATTCCTAACGGTCTTCCTTCCGACGTTCCAGGTTTTGGTATCATCACCCTTCGCGTTGGTTTGGATTTTCCCGTTAGTTCCAAGGATTCTACAAGGTCAAATCTTTGAGCTGGGTTTAACGATTTTATTCCGTCTACTCCCGCCGTGGATTTGCCTTGATTGTCCTGAGTCACCTTCCTGACTGACAGAAGTTTGGCAGACCTGGACTTCATCAATAGTTTCTGGAGTCTGTGAACCTGCTTAGTATCTCCACGACGTTTGGCTTTGAAGATTCTGGTTTGGAGTCGATAGACATTTTTCTGGACTTGTTTCCAGTCGATATCTTTCCATTCATCACTACCCATTGCTGAGTGTGTCATCGTCTTTACTCTTACTAAAGGGTCTTCATTCCGTACTATCGGGTCTACGTCTGCATATCCTGAGCATTACCCCAGACATTGGCTTCTTAGACCATCCTCCACGCCAGCCCATTCGGTTTAGTACTTGCTCTGAATATTCGACCGTTCAGAGTGAAAACTGGTCGTGTTACTTCGTTCCTGATGTCCATTGGTTGTATGTTTAGGGTCGTACTATCCACCGAGCTTTATTTGGGTATAAAAACCTTTCTGAATCGAGGAAAAGTTCCTAAAGCCGATAACTTTTGTTTCCAGTGTTGTGATGATTCAGGAGTTGCCATAAGGCAAAACCTTAAATTCACTCCAGCCTGATTTCACTGGTTCAGCTTCACGATGGTTCTGACATACGTTCAAGCATTACGCTTTACCCATGCACACTTGCTAGACGGAGTTTCCGGTTTAGGCTACTAGGCCTTCCAGGTGCAACGGAACAGAAAACAACGCTAAGGCTGAAATCCTTATAAGTCATAGCTTTCAGCCGTCAATTTTTCAGGTTTTTGAGAGGTCTTAAAGGCCGTAACCCTTTCATATTAATGGTTTGAGCAATATCAAAGCGCATTTTACCGTAAGGGTTAACATGCTCACACCGACAGGGAGAAAGGTGTGGAATATCCTCAGGTTTAACCTCAAAGCCTTCTTGCTTAAGGAAATCCAACGCTGCTTGGATATAAACCGTGTTCCAAAATACGATGGCATTGGTCACTAAGGTCAGGCAACCGGATTGATTGGCCAACTCCTCCTGATGATGTCGTCGTAACTGTCCTTGACGCGCAATCAGAATAAACCGTCTGAGCGAGTGCATAGATTCACCCTTGTTCAATTGCGTTTTGATTCTGCGTTGATAGTCCTCGCTATTGAGATAGCGCAGAATGAAAATGGTCTTAACCAATCGTCCATATTCCTGAAACGCTTCAAACAAACGATTTGGCTCTGAAAACGATTGGAGCTTGCTCATGAACAAAGAAGCACTCGCCCAGCCCCGTTTGATAGAACCGACCACCCGCACCATATCGTCCCAATTTTCTTGGATGAGCTTTCGGTTAATTCGCCCCTTGAATAATGGCTTGAGTGTGGGATCTAAAGGTTTGCTTTTGAGACGATATAGCTGCTGAGATGCCAGATCGCTAAGTCTGGGCGAAAACCGTAACCCCAATAAATCAAAAATCGCAAAGACAACCTCAGTAAAACCAGCCGTATCCGTGGTGTGCTCTAGGATCGACAGTTCAGTCTCGTTGTCTCCAATTCCATCCAGGACAAAGGGTGCATCTCTTTGGGTCGAAGGAATGACCTTATTGCCATACTGAGAAAACTGATCCGATATCCAGGTATAAAAAGTGACCCCTTTTCCATAGCCAAAGTATCGTGGTAGTGGAACAGCTTTAGCATTTTTGACTGCCACGGGAAAGCGCTGCCCATCCGAAGACGAGAGGGTTCCACCGCCCCACGACTGTGCCAGCGGCAAACGATGATGAGCGTTCACCAGAATCGTGTTGGCATTGGGTAGGGTGGTCTCATCTAAATACCAAGTCGTGTGCCACAGTAAACTGTCGTAGGACAAGTCAGCAACTCGTGCCATCGCTGTTGGGCCTAGATTGCAGGCTTGGGAGAGGATTGACGCATACAAATGGATTCGGGTTTGATCCGAGCGTGACTGATTTCCTCCTGAGTGAACCAATGCATCGCTAAAATGCGTAAGACAATCCACCTCCATCAGGAGATCCGTCAAGTCTATGCGGGGTAAACATTGATTAACTAAGGATTTCAAGGTTTTAAGACTATCTGAGTCCTCGGTTGCCTCCAAGGGTGAAATGACTAATCGCTCCTCTTCAATTCGGACATTGGCATTGCCTTGTACCGTGATGCTAAATTTCTCAAGCTCCTCATCTAACTGAATCCCAAGGTCTTTCAATTGACGAATGCCCTTCTCCGGTAAAGCTAGCATTGAGTAGGTTTCTGCTTGGATCTCCTGCCACTTTGGTTTGGGGATCAGATAGGTTCTTGGATCGGCATAACGACGAGACCCCTCTATCCAAATATTGCCGGAGCGCAGGGCCTGTCGCAGTGTCCAGAGCACGCACAACTCATAGTAGCGTCGCTGAATTTGGCCAGCAGCATTTGTTATAAAAGGCTTCCAAGCTGTGCCCACAAATCCTAACGGGGCCGACTCAGGCACCTCGCGCTCACTCGTTTCATTGAGTTGGCGCAACAGTTCAATGGCTTTGAGCAAAGGCTCGTCAGCATGATTAGAACGAAATCTGAACGTTCTTAAAAAGGCAGGGGCAAATTGTCGAATATAGCTGTAACGCTGGGCAAAGAAATCATAAGATTCATCCTTTAAGGGACGGGCTAAGCGTTCGCAATCCTCAATCGCCAGTTCCAACTGCTGGCGGGGAATGCGTTCAAAGATATCCGGTCGTACCTTAGGGTCTTGAATCTCTGGGTCTAACACCACCTGCCCTAACTGTTTCAAAATCATGACCTTCTCATTGATGGCAACCGCCTCGTGCTGGCGAAAGTCTCGAAGATCTCGCTGAGCCTTACTATAGATATCCCCTAGACATCGAATGAATAGGTCTGCTGACTCGTCAGTCGCCTCAATCAGACTCTGGTGGGCAAACGCAATCATGGTGGGATAGCGCTTTTCAGGCGGCGATCGCTGGAGTGCATGATTACCCGACTTCTTCGCGATGCGGGCTAGCAACTTGAGACGATTGGGATTGAATTTAGAAACATCCCATTGGTGGATCCTTTGGGTTCGTAAAAACTCGACTTTTTTAATGCCGTTGAGAATTTCACTCGGAGTGTTACTGACTGCACTCAGACGTAGCCAGTGCAGTGGTGTCTGGTTCAGATCCGAATCCTTCTCTAGCAGCCGATCTAGAAATTTTCGATGATGCGTCCTTAATAAGGGTCTCGCCAGTTTATAAGTCGCCTCAGTGGCCTGATGTCTAGCGGTACCGACCCAACGTTCCACAACGCTGACCCCAGGACGCACCAGTTTCTCACGATGGAGTTTTTGTGCCACTAGTTCAAAGAGTAAGAATGTTTTGTCATGCTCTAAAGCCCTTTCCATCAGCCACTTTTCGATATTTCTAAAGTCTTTTGGTTTAAGCGATCTAAAACCTAAGTGGTCTTGTACTTGCTGAAAATGCTCGGTGCGAGTTTGGGAGCGTTTGCCATAGTGGCTCCAGTCCTCAACCTTGACAGACGCATCCAACTGTTTTGCAATGAAGGCCAAGATCTCAGGTGGAGTTTGTTGAAGGTCGTCAGGACAGTAGCCTAGATACCGCAGTGCGCAGAGCTGAACGGCAAATCCCAGGCGGTTAAAGTTCCGGCGCTGTCGTTGAATGAGGTTGAGATCATCCTGAGTCAGGCGAAAGTATTGGATTAGATCGACTTCAGGGATATCTCTGGGAAATTGGCTTAGACGAACACGCTCTGCCTCGCTTAGAAAATTAACGGGCATTGTTTAAGCTGGTGTCCTTACTGGGTTTATAAGGACTACCGCAATGGGGGCAAAACCGAAACTGTAAAGACACAAAGGGTTCTTTGCACTGGACACATTGATGCAGAAGCTTTGTGCCGCAATCAAAACAGTAGTGACTGCGCGGATCTGTCCACATGGGTTCAGGGGTCGTTCCTGGCACCCAACATTGGGGACAAAACTTGAGCCGAGTGATCGTTGTTACGGAAATACCCTGGCATACGGCATTGAGATAATCCACGGGAATGCTCAGGGCAAAGGCTAGACTTTTGCGCGCACGCTGACTGAGGCGTTGAGTTTGACCATTTTCAACCTTGCCCACCGTTTGGCGATGAATGCCTGCCGCCTGACTTAACTGAGATTGACTCAAATTGTGGTGTGTCCGTAGGCGGCGGATGTAATGACTCAGGGTTTCTTCCGGTTGAGGGGGATTGAGTGAAGGATCTTGCACCATAAAGCTCACACTGTGAATCGACTGAACAGCCGTAGATTATTATCAGCCTTGAGTGTCAATCTATCGACGGATGAAGCATGGTTGTTTTAGCGACCGTTACTGCCGACTTTCTGAATCGACCCGGCTACGCCAACAGCACTTTGAAGTCTTACGAGTTGACGCTGATGCCGTTTTTGAAACAGCACGGCAGGATGCCGATTGAGCTTTTAACACGGGAGATTTTAGAGGAATATCTTGAAAGCTTGTCTGCGTTGTCCTATACCACCCATCGCCGCCACCAAGCCATTCTGCAATCGCTGCTGAATTTTGCATTGGAACGTGGCAACCTGAAGGCGAATCCGATTGCTCATCTCAAACTGCGTAAGCCTAACCCTGCTGTAGGTGAATCTCATACGGATGAGGTGGTGCGCTACTTGAATCCTGAGCAATTGCAAGCGCTATACCTTTCCCTTAAGCCCGACCCTCGGATGTATGCCCTTGTCCTTTTGCTACACCGAACAGGTGCACGTATTGCGGAAGTTCTCGCGCTGAACTTGGCTGATTTAGATCTCAACGATTATAAATTTCAGGTCATTGGCAAAGGTAATAAACGGCGATGGTGTTTTTATAGTGAGGACGCAGCCGAGGCGATAGAGCGTTATGTTCAGCACTACCGTCATGCTGAATCACCTGCCCTATTTACGGCGTGCCAGCCCCAGTCAAACATCGTTTCTAGGCTCAGTTACACCACCGTCTATAAAGCCTGGAAACAGTTGACGCGCACAATCACTTTGCTCAATGACAGTCGTATTCACGATCTGCGCCATACCTTTGCCACAGAACGAGTGGGTCTCATGGGGATTGAGGAGTTACGTGCGTTACTCGGACATCAAAATATTCAAACCACGCTTCGCTATCAAAAGGTGACTTCAGCTCGTGCCCAGGAGGTCGCAAAATATGCGTTAGGTGTCATCCAAGGTGCAGAGCAGGGATAGCGATATTTCAGCCTCAATCCATACCGAAAGCAACTTTTAGAATTTATGAACCGGAGTATAAACTCTACTCTGGAGCACTAAACTCTGACTTGGCGCTGCCCTCCAAAAAAACCTCATCTTGCAGAACCTATGCCCAGTAAGGCTTACAGCAATTCAAGGGTTCAAAAACCTGAAAAATTGACGGCTGAAAGCTATGACCTATAAGGGTTTCAGCCTTAGCGTTGTTTTCTGTTTCGTTGCACCTGGAAGGCCGAGACCTCCTCAAAAAATAATTTTGGCTGATTCCAGTAATTACGGCGACAGATATCTTAAAGATGTTTATGGTAAGACTGTTCATAATGACTTAATTATTGTCCTCCATGAAACAGTAATTTCCGCTGATGCAACCATAGAGCTGTTTCAAACACCACATGTTAATGATGCTGATCAAGCTAGTTATCATGCTCTTATAAATACTGACGGCACCATTATCTATCTAGTGCCGCCTGAAAAAAGGGCATTTGGGGCTGCTAATTCAATATTTATTGGAGTTCATAATCTTGAAAGCGTAAAGACTAATCCAATGCTTCTATCTTCTGTCAATAATTTTGCTTATCATATAAGCCTAGAAACTCCAATTGACGGAGAAAATGATAATGATTTTCACAGTGATTATACTAATGCTCAATATCAATCTCTTGGATGGCTTATTTATCAAACCAAAGTTTCAAATGATCGTATTACAACCCACTATGCTGTTGATAGAACTGGAAAGCGTAAAGACCCTAGAAGTTTTTCTTTTGATAAATTATTTGATATTTTATCTCGTTACAAAAATTTTTGTGAGTAATTTTTGATTAGCTATTTTCGTCAAAATTACTTTTGATAACTACCAATGATAAAGTAGGCTATCACTGTATCTATAGATTTAGGGGTAGCAGCGCAAAGCGGGACACTCTGGGACGGTTCTTAGTCAACTAAGATCAGTGTAACGTTTCTCCACAGGGATGAAAGCCCAAATCCCTACACTCCAGGCTGTCCCGCCTTAAGTTGATACCCGATTTAGATCACATTTCACACCTAGTAAGACTTGCTGAAAAATTTATAAGACCTTTTATCTGATGTCAGTATTGACGTTTCTCCTACAAGAGAACTTTAGTCTAGCATTCATTTACAATTCTTTCTTATGAAAGCAAAAGCGTTCTGTACTAGTGAACCTATACTCTAGCCTTGGCTGGCTCCTTTTATCATTGAGGCTGATACAGTTCAGGTCACTTCAGTTCCTTTAACTTCTGACGCTGCTTTGGTGGTGAAAAAACTCGTACGTCTAGCAAGACTATTGATAATGAGAGACAGACAAGGGGAACATCTCACTTTGGACAAAACACCAATATTGAGGCTCGACCAAAAAATCATTATTCTGTCTAATTCTCATGAATAGGCATTTTTGGAGTTTGGCTAGAATTCATTTAAAATGTAACCTTGCCAAAGTGGGATACTCTCGCAAACAACTCCTATTCTAAAAGATCACTTAGGTGGGCGGCTTGCTGGAGTGAGCTGCCGATTTCGTGGGCTTAAGAACTCCCACGCTTACAATCTCGGCATTGATAATACTGCGTGTCTTTTCGCCGAGATCGCTTGTGCAAAACTCCACCACAGTAGGGACAAGGCGGATTGACCTTAACGGCTGTCTCTGGCGCGCCAATACTAGCAGGGACTTTAACAAAGTGATAGTTACACGACGTATTTTTACATTTCCACCGTTGCTTACCCCTGGTCATCCCATCCTTTGTGCTGAGTGCTCCGCATTTCGGGCATCGCATATTCGTACCTTTGCACCTTTATATACAAATCAAACAGTCAATTAATTTCTATTAAAATAGGTGGATAACCTCACTAACCGACCCAATCACGTTCTTTCGCCGCCCTTCTTTACAGCCCCACATCCATGCCTACTCAAACCTCTCGTAACGACACCATAGAGGCTTTCCGCGATCGCATTCACAAAGCAACCCACTTCCGGCTCTCCACAGATGACCTGCAAGCACTCATTAATGGATTTGTTGGGGAGCTGCAAGAGGCAAAGACTGAGAAGAAGATCCGTGCGCTCTGTGAGGCTGAAATCAAGCTGCTAGAGGAAGGCTATCCACAAGCATCCGTTGCAAAGTATCTGACAAAGTATAGAAAGGCGATCTCCATTGCCATCGAAGACGGGGAACTACCCCTAACAAAAGCCAATAGCCATCGCTACCTTCATCAGCAGCGCGTGACGGGGGTACAGGAGGAACGGCTTGAGCATTGGGCTTTGACCTATCTCAAGTATTCGCCAGAAGTCTATGAAAGCATTGATAAACGATCACAACTCGTCAACCGCGACAAGCAGCTCAATCTACGGCTG
>JANNDV010000034.1:0-38561 GCA_031387975.1 Acaryochloridaceae cyanobacterium OTE_75_metabat_521
GCTCCAGAAACAGGAGATATTTTGTATGTCCCTAGAGAATCCGGCTACATGGACTGGTTTACCCAAAACCTTTATCGATTGGGAACCAAACCCTCCCCCAACAGATTTGATTTTTGACGACGGTGAACCCTTGGAGAGCAATCGCCACCGCATTGCAATGAATGTTTTGATCGATTCTGTCCTTGTGGCCTTTGAAGGACGGACGAACTACTTTGTCGGCGGCAATATGTTTGTCTACTACAGTCGCCACCAAGCCATGAATCGAGACTTCCGAGGGCCAGACTTTTTGGCGGTTTTGGATGTGGACGACAACCGCGAACGTCAGGGCTGGGTCGTGTGGGAAGAAGATGGACGCTACCCCAACGTCATTATTGAGCTGATGTCTCCAAGTACGGCAAAAAATGACAAAACGATCAAAAAAGACCTGTACGAGCGCACCTTTAAGACCGCTGCCTATTACATCTACGATCCGTTTGATCCAGAGTCCCTTGAAGGCTGGGCTTTAGATGCTTCGCAACGATATCAGCCCATTCAGCCCAATGAGCAAGGCTGGCTTTGGTGTGAACCTTTGGGGCTATGGCTAGGGAATTGGGAAGGCTGTATTCGCAGAGAACCCATCAGTGGTTCTTGTCACTGGCTGCGGTTCTATGATGAGTCAGGACAGCTAGTCTTACTCCAAGACGAACTTGCCCAAGTGGCGCAGCAGGAGGCTCAAGTGGCGCAGCAGGAGGCTCAGGCCGCGCAACGTAGAGCAGATCGATTAGCGGCTCGCTTAAAAGCGTTGGGAGAAGATCCTGAGGCAGTTTAAGCGCAATGGAAGGGTGTTACGTAAAGTCTTGAGTAGATTCCTGGTTCTAAATTGAAGTTGGATTGGACTCAAAAGCTGATAAAGCTAGCTTATGCAAGACTCTAGACAAGACATAAATGCCAGATGTTCTTCAGATTTGGAGCAGCGCAGCAATTGGTATTCTCCTGTCGCTGATATCTACTACAATGCAAGACCTCGCTACCCACAGAAACTGATTGATCGGTCTGTCGTTTTGGCTCAACTTTCCTCAGAGGCATCAATTCTTGAGGTCGGTTGTGGGCCAGGAAATGCGACGGTGGCTTTTGCTCAATCTGGGTTTTTAATGACCTGTCTTGAGCCGAATCAGGATTTTTATCATTTGGCACAACGCCAATGTACGCCATATCCAAACGTGGCAATCCACAATATGTCATTTGAGGAGTGGGAACTGGAAGCAAAACAGTTCAATGCTGTTCTATCTGCCAATGCCTTTCACTGGATATCACCCAAGATTCGGTATGCCAAGGCAGCACAGGCATTACGCGACAATGGGTTTCTCATCCTGCTATGGAATCTGACCCCTGAACCGAAACATGAAGTTTACCAAACGATCAAAGAAGTGTATCAAGCTTATGCGCCCTCTCTTGTTCGATATGAAGGTGCGGAAATTCAATCGGAGATTTTGAAGGGGTTTGGACAAGAGATTTTAGACTCCGGTTATTTTAGGGATTTGGTTGTTGAGCAAACTGCGTGTGAAGTGACCTATAGCATTGAAGATTACCTCAAGCTTTTGAGTACTCTTCGGAGGTTGGAGCCACAAACGAAAGCATTACTGTTTGCAGGATTGCGGGAAAAGCTAGAAAAATTTGGAGATAGCGTACAGCTCTCATACCTTTCTGCTGTTCATGTTGCTCGTAAAGACAGCTAAACTGTTGGGGTCGAACGCATCAGAACAACCTGGCTGGAACAGACGTGCAACGTTTATTCACCTATGGTTTAAATTGTCTGGTCGCTGCTCAAACGGAACGTTATGAATCATGTCTTCATTTAAGCCGTCTTGGCTCACGCCGTTATTTTGGGGCACGTTGATTGCCGCCACTGTGATTTTGGGACTACGCGGCCTTGCCATTTTGACGATGATTCCGGGTGCTATCGTGAGTGGTCTTTGGATTGTTGCAATTAGCTTGGGTATTTATTTGGCGATTGTTAGCTTACGTTAAGGGGTTTACGCTAATGGATCTGCACTAGGGCATAATTGCCGCCTTAATGGTTTTTCGCTGTTTCATGTCTTCAAAGACTTGCCCTAGGTTATGGAGAGGCTGTTGATCGTTGATCATCAGCTCCAAGGGCAGCACATGGCTAGCAATTAGATCTAGTGCCTGCTGGACGTAAAAGGGCGTGTTGTGAAATACGCCTTTAAGGGTAAGTTCGTTGTAATGAAGCTGCTCTGTATCGACGGAAATCTGCGTGTTGCGGGGGCAGCCGCCAAAAAGATTGACGGTTGCGCCAGGGCGACCACAGGTGATCGCCGTTTCCCAAACGCTGGGCACCCCTGTCGCTTCCACCACAATATCGGCTCCCATCCCTGCGGTGAGGCTTTTCACAACCATAGGTATGCTCTCTACCTCACGATGGTTAAAGGTGTGAGCCGCGCCAAATTTTTCTCCGATTTGCAAACGCTGATCGGATCCGCCAAACAAAGTCACTTCAGCGCCCTGATGCGCGAATACCCCCACAAACATTAAGCCGATCGCCCCGTCTCCAATCACCACAACCTTAGGTGCACAGCCCCAGCGCTGCAGTAGCTCTGGCGAAAACCCAGACCGCGCCACGCCGTGCAAAACACAGGCGAGAGGTTCTGTGAGGGCAGCAAGAGTCTCTGGTACGCTGTCGGGGATCCGCAGGAGGTTATGGCGGACAATGGGGGCCGGAATTTTAAGATATTGGGCAAAGGTGCCGTTGTTAAATGTGAGGTCGGGGCATAGCGAGTATTCTTGGCGATTGCAAAAGAAGCAGCTCATACAGGGGGCAGAGTTATTGGGCACCACGCGATCTCCAACATTCCACCCCGTTACCCCTGCGCCCAAAGCCACAATGCGTCCAGCGGCCTCGTGCCCAAACAGGGTAGGGGGCTTAAGCATCCGCGCATGACCTCCCCGTCGCCACACTTTGAGATCGGTGCCACAGGTGGTGGCGACTGAGATTTCAATCACCACTTCCCCAGGGTTTGGCGTAGGGTCTTCGGCCTGCTCTAGGCGTAAATCTTCTTGACCATACAAAACGGCGGCAAGCACGGCGATCATTGCTCAACTGAGAGGTTTACACAGGAGTTAGATTTTCAATTCACGCAAGAATAAGCTCGAGATTCTTGCCGACATCAATATTAATAGTGTCCGATGTAGATACACCCAATAGCGAATCTTTCACGCACTTTGCGACAACATTTGCAAGTCTACATGGCACTGCATTTCCAATCTGTGAATACACATTACTGCTTGATCCACAGAATATGTAGCTGGAAGGAAAAGTCTGAAGCAATGCAGCTTCATTGATTGTGAGTCGTCTTAAATATGAAGGAGCATCATGCATACCCTGAGGTTTACCCCCCGCCATTAAGTGCCGATGGTATTCTTCAACCCATGCTGCACCACCATAATACAAATGGTTATTATCTATAATGGGCGTTCTATTTCCCCCCATACTTGCAGGTAAAGTACTCGCCCACCCATCTGGATTAAGTGGCCTACCTTGTCCATTGAATAACATACCAGCATAAGGAGATTTTCTCAGCACTGGTTTCACGGCGAGCGTAACTTTTGCATTGCAAACTCGGTCATTACCTTTCGTACCTGGCTTGCCTAAAGGTATCAATATATCCCGTAGAGTCGGCGCTAATTTTTTGTGTTCTTGAAAACTCGACGAAAAAATAGGTTTGAACTGATTTTTTAATCCGATAAAAAATACCCTCTCACGAGACTGAGGTACTCCAAAGTCCTTTGCATTAAGAATGTGTATAGAAACGTTGTAACCAGCCCTCTGAAAGCGTGACATGAGGACAGCACGAATCCTTTCAAATTTGGCAAGTGAGCCAAGCGCTTTTACATTTTCCATAACGAATGCTTTTGGTTGAATAAGCTCAACCATCGAACAGAAGCTAAAAATCAGTTTACTTCTAGGATCATCAGGGTTCATCTTACCTGCCACAGAAAACCCTTGGCAGGGAGGTCCTCCAAGAACCACATCCACCCCCTCAAAAGCGCTAAACTCGGCTCCGCACTCGTCAATATCACCTTCAAAAAGAACTGTCTCAGGATGGTTAGCACGAAATGTATCACAAGCGTGCTTGTCTATCTCGTTTGCAGCGATGATTTCAAAGCCAGCAGCTTTGAACCCTACATCCATTCCGCCTGCACCACTAAACAGAGAAACAGCCTTCATTTAAATTATTCCTGTTTCGAATATTTTAGCAATCGTAGCATGATACGAGCGGTAGATAAAGGCGAAAATCATGCAAGTCATGAATAAAAATAAAACAATCCACGATAAGCGCTATCGGTCGCTAATAACTGAACTCGCAAAAGAGCGAATTCGGCTCAGCATTTCACAAGGTGAACTCGCAATTCATATTGGTTTGAACCAATCTGATGTTTCTAAGATTGAAAAATTTGAAAAGCGCTTAGATATACTCGAATTTTCTATGATCTTGGAAGCGCTTCGCATCGACGAAAATATTCGACTTCAGCATATCGTTAAAGAATTTACGGGAATTCCAGAATGAATAGTGTTGCCAAACGGAACAGCTCTGGCCAATACTATGTGAATACAAGACTGGGCGTAGCAAAAACTAAAAGTTCAGAGGATTTCCCTGAATTCGACTCTTCTACCGAGGTTTACAAACTACTTACTGAGCTTATAGAAGTGAATGCCAAAGGATTTCGTGGTGTAGTTGTCACTGCATTAACTGGATTGCACTTAGATGACAATTATGATCCGCTGAATAATTTTTACGGGTGTAGCCCACGGTCTATTTTTGAAGGTGGTATTTGGTATGCACTTCAAGATAACGGCATTCCTTGCGGCAAGTCGGATCCCCTCAATGTGGCAAAAAATGCCAATCAATTAAACGAGGACTGGGCAAAGGGTCGGCGGCCTCAATCAGCGGCAATGGCAGTGGTAAAATTTCTCAATATCGTAATGCAGTTGGGAAAGGCAAAAAGAGCAAAGTTAATCGACTATTTCTTTTTTCGCCTTTGGAAATATGCCGAAAGTGTAACAGGCTATCAGCTTGCTGAAATCAAATCATCGTCCGAGTCGAGGCAGACTTTAGGCAATAAACTCATAGCATTTACTCTCAAATATCCAGAGTCTGGCAACCTCCCTCAATTTCTTGTTTCGCAGTTCTTGTCTGGCGTATTCCGTACCTCTGCGATAGATGTAGCGGGAGGGAGCGAAAGTGTTTTCGGAACAAATACTACATCCAAAAAGCCTGCTGACTTATGGCTTGAGATTGATGGACTAGAGACTAATTTATATGAGATTACCGTCAAGCCAGTATCGAAGAAGAGGTTAGATGATAGTTTAGAGGCGCTCAGATCCACTGGTCATCTGGATAACTCTGTGACGTTTATATGCAGGCTGCAAACTGACGTGGCGGAGCTTGATGTTATGGAAGGTAGCTGTATCTATAAGGGTAAACGCTTTGATTTTGTGGATTATCAATCATTCTGTTGTTCTCTTTGTGCGTTGCTGAGCGACGAAGAATTTACTACGGTTTTAAATAATGTTGCAAATTTTGTTCAAGATATGCATATTTCAATGAAAACAAAAGCAGGTTGGAATGAGTTCTTTTCGACAGAGATCTAATATGCGGCTGCACTCAGAACTGAACTCTACTCCATCAGTGATGATGCAAAGTGTATCGCAGTCCGGTGAGCCGCAGGCCGTTATTCGTGAGTTTCTGAACCAGAATCCGTTGCACTGGTTTCCAGATCCAGCGGCGGAAGAGGGGCGTAGCGACCGTAGATTTCAGCCATTTCGAGGAGGCGATCGCCATACTCTGGGCGCAGCGCATCAGCCCGATACCGCCAGCGCCAATTGTTTGCGATAGTGCCTGGGGTATTCATGCGGGCATTGGTGCCCAAACAGCAAACATCCTGGAGGGGCACAATGGCCTGATTGGACACAGAACTCATGGCAACTCGAATCATGTCCCACGCCACACCGTGGGGGCTAATGCCGCCTAGATACTTCGCAAACCGCTCTTTTTCGTAATCAGAGGCGGCCTCGTACCAGCCGAGGGTCGTATCGTTGTCGTGGGTGCCCGTATAAATCACGCTGTTGTGGATGGTGTTGTAGGGCAGATAAGGGTTGCCCCCATCACTGCCAAAGGCAAAGTGCAAAATTTTCATGCCTGGAAAACCGAACTGATCCCGCAGATCTAAAACGGCCTGGTCAATATCTCCTAAATCTTCCGCAATGATGGGCAAGCTGCCCAGGGCATCGCGCACGGCTGAGAACAGCTTTTCGCCAGGGCCGTAGAGCCACACCCCTTTAATAGCAGTTTCTTCTTCTGCCGGAATTGCCCAATAAGAGTCAAACCCTCGAAAGTGATCAATCCGAATCAGATCGACCAGTTCTAGGCAATCTTTAAAGCGGTTTACCCACCAGGCAAAATCTGTAGCCTCAAGGTGCTTCCAATCGTAGAGGGGGTTGCCCCAACGCTGACCCGTGACGGCAAAGTAGTCAGGGGGCACGCCTGCGACAAAGATGGGCTGTTTTTCGTCATCGAGCTGAAATAGGTCTGGGTTCGCCCACACGTCTGAGCTATTGAGGGACACATAAATGGGGATATCCCCAAAAATCTGAATATGGTTCTGGTTGGCGTACTGCTTGAGGGCGCTCCACTGCCGAAAGAATTCAAATTGCCAAAATTTCTGACAGTAGATTTCATCGGTGAGGTCTTCTTTCGCCGCTTGAAGCGCTTCAGGATGGCGATCGCGCAGGGGAATCGGCCAAGCACTCCACATGCCCTCGGGCTGGGTTTTGTGCAGCGCCATAAATAGCGCGTAGTCGTCTAGCCAGTGGGCTTTAGCGGCGCAGAAATTGGCAAAGGCCGTTTGCTTAAGGGGTGGTGCGGTGTCTCTAAACCGAAAGCTGGCCTTGTGCAGCAGCGGCATTTTCCAGTTTTCGACCCGCTCAAACTCAATGAAGTCGGGGTTAAAATCTGGCAGCCCCTGAAGTTCTTCACTAGACAGCAGCCCCTCGCTAACCAACACGTCCACGCTAATCAGCAGCGGGTTGCCTGCGGCTGCCGAAAAGCTCATGTAGGGCGAATTGCCGTAATCTGTGGGGCCAAGGGGCAAAATTTGCCAGAGCCGCTGACCGCTTTTGGCTAAAAAATCAATGAACTGTCGCGCCTGTCCCCCCAAGTCGCCCATCCCATAAGGCCCTGGAAAACTGGTGGGGTGAAGCAGAATCCCGCTGGTTCTTGGAAATGGCATGGCTGCGAAATTCCTAAAAAAAGACTGAAGGCGCGGCTTGGAAAAGCCTAAGCGCATTATAGAAGTTTACAAGGCCGCTTCAAGATAAGCCTCAATCTTTTGAGCGGTAATGGGAGCCATCAAAACGCCGTTGCGGTAGTGCCCTGTGGCGATGAGTACGTTTTGATAGCCTGGAAGCCTCTCAATCACAGGAGCCGCCCGTTCCTCGGGTCGAGGGCGCAACCCTTGCCAAGTTCGCAGAATTTCGGCATGGGCGAGGGCGGGGTAGAGGGCGATCGCCTTCTGCTGCAATTCCTCCAACGCTAGGGGATCCGGCTCCAGAATAATCTTGTCATCGGGGAATTCAACGGATGCCCCTACCCAAAGTTCGTCTTCACTCAGGGGCACCAGATGGAGATCACTCGCATTAATGACAGGGCTATTGATTCGCATGGCCTTAGGGCAGCGCAGATGCAGCGCCTGTCCTAACACAGGGCGAATCTGGATCGGCTGCGCTAGGGTTTGCGTTAAAGCCGCTGAGCCTAAGCCTGCTGAAACAATCACCCAATCTACGGTGATCGCATTTTTTCCGTTACACAAGTGCGTTACCCGCTGCTGGTCTTCACCTGCCTCACTACGAAAGCCGGAAATCGAACGATTAAAGTGAAACTGCGCCCCATGTTGAGTCGCCCCCTGAATCAGCGCCTGGGTTAGGGCTACTGGGTCAAGCTGGCGATCTTGGGGAGAGTAGACTGCCCCCACGGCGATCGCCCCTGTTGTGTGTGATCGCGCTTCTGCCAGTTCTGGATAACGCTCAACAAGCTGCTCCCGTGACCAATGCTCGAGGATAAACCCCTGCTGTTGACGCACCGATTGGGTTTTAGTCCACCGCGCAAAATCTTCAGCATCAAAAAATAGCTGCAAAATTCCGTGGCGATTGTAGGGAATACTCAGCCCCGTATCTTCAATTAACGCTGGAATCAGGGCTTCGTAAAGCCGTAAGCTCTCTAGCCCTAACTTGAGATGTTTGCCCTTGAGCTTGGAGCTAATGACCGCCGAGAGTACCCCTAGGGCAGCGCCCGTCGCTTCTAGGTGATGGGGAGGATTTTGTTCAAAGACCTGTATTTCTAGGTTCGGGTGGGTGCTGAGACGATGGGCGATCGCCGCCCCTACCACGCCCCCACCAATAATGCCAACATTCACAACAGCCGCTCCCCGACGCAAAGTCTATCTTCAAAAAAGCGGATTCTGACCTCAAAATTGGTGCAGAATCCGCGATTGCTCCCCTGATTTTACAGGGGTTATTTAGGGCGCGGGGGTTTTAAACCTCGTTGATTAAGTCGCTTCAGCTTCGGCAGCCGCAGGGGCAGCAGCCGTCGGCATTTCAGGCAAACTACCCAAAAACGCATCAATATCCTTTGCGGCGCTCTCAAAGCCTCGCAAAGCAGCGTCCACGTTGGTGGCAACAGCGGCCTGGTCGATGTCAATAAAATCTTGGAAGATGCTGCGTGAAACATCCCGCGCAGCCTTTTGATCGACTGGCAACAGATTGGAGGTGACATACTTCAAATCTTGAATCATTGATCCAAAAGGCCCTCGGATTGTACTCCGAACCTCCTGCCACTCTCGGTCTTGGATTGCAGCACCCAAAGCATCCAAGCGCCCGTAGGCATCCTGAATTTCAGGGAGATACTGCTGAATTTTCTGGAGCTGTGTCTCTGTATAGGTAGGAGCAACTGCGACCGTACTGGGGCCGCTACAGCTCACTAAAACAAAGGCAACCATCACAAACAAGCAAGACAACAATGCGCGAAATCTAAACATAATGGCGTTAGACGGAACGATATAGCGAAAAAGATTTCTTCCGCCATTTTAGAATGAGTTGCCCGTCTGACTCCAATTTTGAGATAGATTTTTTTGAATCGTTAAGATGATTGCCAACGTCTAAGGCCATTTCTTAGCTGAAAACGACTCAATATCAAGCCCCTGGAAAACGAGTGATTTGGGCATATCCGCTAAACAAAAGCTGATTCTGCTTTGTCTCCACCCGATTGATCCGCGTTTCAACCCCATCTAGGCCAAACCGATCCAGGTCAACCATTCCGTTCAAAAGCTCTACAAAGTCAGCTGTCACCTGCTTGGAAAGGTCTTGCTCGTCTTGGGGAATATCCTCTGCCAAAAACGTTGGCTCTGTAAAGATTAGCCTTCGCCGTCGCTCGACAGACAGCCCGGTCTTGACGGCAACGGGGATTGATCGATCTTGGCTCGGCACATTAACCTTGGCTCGAATTTCAACCTGGTTATTGGGCAAAAGCTTCATCGCAATGTCTTCAAAGGAGACAGGCTCATCAATTCCAGTGTTTTCTGATAGCCATACATCATCTAGGCGTTTTTTGACTAATTCTCCGTTAAACGCAAGATTTATACCCTCCTCTGACAGGATGATTTGGGCGATCGCCTGGGTCGGCTGCTTGAGCTGAATTTTGCCGCGCAGTACCGAGCCAAAATCAATGGCGATCGCGTCGGTTTCAAAGGACATTTCCTCCACCTGAAACTGACGCTTAATCACAAGGCCACGGCCCTGCATCTTAATGCTGTCTACATTCCCCTGAAGGAGCTTGCTTGAAGGAAAACAACGGATACTCACGTCAACCGCGTCGCTCTGGCTAAACATCTGCCGGATCGACTGACTGGCCACCTTGTTGAGCATCTGCTCGCCAAAATCTGTCTGCATTGAACCTTCAGCGCTAGCAAATCCACTAAACATGAAGCCTTTCCTCGGTCTTGCCTCTCCCTGGTTGTAACAGAATATTAAGCAATGTGACAACTTTGGGAGATTAGATTTTTCACAAGCGGTGATTAGATTTTTGTATGGGCACGTTGTTGGGCGCGTCAGCGCATCAGTAATTTTGACATCCTGTGTCCAATCCTCCCAGATTCTGGAGTACAGACTTGCATCGCTGGCTTGGCCTACTCCAAAGCATAAGGTTCTATGCCTATCATGGATAGTGCTGCTTATCTATTAAACGCTCAACGCACAGGTTCGCCCTACTTCGGCATGAGTCAAACCTATAAAGCGACAGGTATTAATCTTAAAAGCGTCCCGCTGGGGGAGGCTGATCGAATCGTGACGATTCTCACCCGTGAGTTTGGTCTGGTACGAGCCGTTGCTGCGGGTGCCCGTAAGCCTAAGTCTAAGCTAGGCGGTCGGGGGGAGCTGTTTGTGGTAAACCATTTGATGCTCAGCACAGGGCGATCGCTTGATAAAATTGCCCAAGCCGAAACCATCGAATCTTACCCAGCCCTCAGCCGAAACCTCGCAAAGCTGACGGTGGCACAATACTGGGCCGAGGTGATTCTAAACCAACCCCCTAATCACGACACCACCGCAGAAGTCTTTGATTGGCTTTGCCAGCGTCTGAGCGATCTCGCCGCCAGTGAAGCGGGTCTAGCACTCTTGGTTCATCTGCTCTACGGCATCGTGCAGTTGCTCCAGTTAGAGGGGATTTTGCCGCAGGTCAAGCAGTGTAGCCTGTCGGGTCAAGCCGTTAACCCCGAGAGAATGGGGAATGGGAAAGTAATCTTTAGCCCTGCTGCTGGCGGCATTGTTCTGTCGACGAATGAGGTCGCGGCGGATCTCTCAACAAACGACGGCTATGCCAAAGAACAAGCCTCAGCCTATGGACGATCCTCTAAACGGGCGCTCACCCTTTCTGCGCCAGAACTGATGCTTCTTCAGCAGATTGTTCGAGTACAAGAGGTGCTGCCCCAAGCCCACACCCCACCTTCAGAGCTGCTAAACCTAGCAGATTCTGCCCAAGAATGGCTTAAGGTAGAACAGGCGCTGCGAAACTATGTGCAGTACCATACCGATCGACCGATTCGTTCTGCCGCCTTACTTGAGAGCTGCTTTCTTCCCCATTTCGTTCCATCGCCCTCGGTTCAGTCTCAGCCCATTACCGTTTCTGCTGCTGTTTTCCCATGACTCGTGCGCCGGACTCTTCTTCCCAGCGAGATACGCTCAACTCACCCTTGCGAGCTTCTGGCGCGCCGCTATCGCCCAATAGTGCGCCAGGGGCATCTCGTCCTCCTTTTGCTGGCTCAGGCTCTACAAACGGCAGCGCCATAGCGGCGGCAGCAATTAAGACAGATGTGCCTCATAACGTCAGTGATGTGGCTGAAGAGACGGTTGGGGCTATGACGCTTGATTCTGAACTCAGCGAGAGTAAGCCTAGTTTTTGGAAAGTTCTTCAAAACCAAAACTTTTTGTTTCTATGGGCAGGTCAAGTCTTTTCACAGCTTGCAGATAAAGTCTATCTGGTGCTGATGATTGCGCTGATCACAACCCAGTTTCAAACCGAAGGCCAAACGGTCAGTGGCTGGGTGTCGTCGGTTATGGTGGCATTTACCATTCCGGCGGTGCTATTTGGCTCTTTTGCTGGGGTGTTGGTCGATCGCTGGTCTAAAAAATGGACGATGGTGCTGACCAATGTCCTCAGAGGTGGCTTGGTCTTACTATTGCCTTTGCTGCTGTGGGTTGTTAAGCCCTACGGCAATTTTTTGCAGGTGCCCCTCGGCTTTTGGATGGTCTTAGGCGTTACGTTTTTGGTCTCAACGCTCACTCAGTTTTTTGCCCCTGCCGAGCAGTCCACCATTCCGCTCATTGTCGATAAGCCCCAACTCCTTAGTGCTAACTCGCTCTACACCTTTACGATGATGCTGGCGGTGGTGGTGGGGTTTGCCGCAGGCGACCCGCTGTTAGAACTTTCGACGGCGCTGTTGGGTCATCTGCCTTGGGTGGGGTCTTTTAGTCGAGAGCTGGTGGTGGGGGGTAGCTATGCGATCGCCGGATTACTCCTCATGTTTTTATCGACCAACGAAGCCAGCCGCCCTCAAGTCACGGATATGGGTCAAGTTTGGGCAGATATTAAAGACGGACTTCAGTTTATTAACGCGCATCGCCGCATTAAAGGCGCGCTGATACAGCTTGTGATTTTATTTTCAATCTTTGCGGCGCTGGCGGTTCTAGTTGTCCGAATGGCAGAGGTTTTGCCAGAGATAAAATCATCACAGTTTGGTTTACTGCTTGCCGCAGGGGGTGTGGGGATGGTGATTGGCATTGGTGTGCTGAACCGGATTGTCCATCATGTTTCCTACCGGATCTTGAGCCTGTACGGATCTTTAGGGATGGGGGTCGCGTTCTTTTCCCTTGCTTTTTCAACCCATCACCTTTGGCTTTCCTTGAGCTTGCTGTCTGCCATTGGTGTTTGTGCAGCGTTGGTGGGGGTACCTATGCAGACCACCATGCAAGAGCAAACCCCAGAAGATTTGCGGGGTAAAGTATTTGGTCTTCAGAACAATGCGGTCAATATTGCCCTGAGCTTACCCCTCGCGCTGGCAGGGGTTGCCGAGACCTTTTTTGGACTCCAGTGGGTGCTGCTGAGCTTAGCCACGCTGGTTGTGACAGGAGGACTCTTAACCTGGTATATTTCCGGTACTGCTGAATTAGCAGAACGTGAGTCTGCTTAAGGTTAATCTGCTTAAGATTTAAATGCACATTGCTTGGATTGGAAAACGATCGCCTGCCTGTGGCAATGTCACCTACAGTCGAGAAGTGACAAATGCCCTCTTAGATCGGGGCTATCAGGTTAGCTTTCTCCACTTTGCTCAAGAAGAAGAGGTGGAATTTTCTGGCAATGATCCAGCGCCTCAGTCCCAGCAGGCCGAGTGTCAAGAAGTCACGCTGCCGTTTATCTATAAGTCTCAGATTTATACCATCCCTAGTCTGCGCTCTAGCAAGGTGTTATTCCAGGCTTTAAAAGATCTAAAGCCAGATTTGGTTCATGCATCTTTAACGCTCTCTCCGCTAGATTTTGTCTTGCCAGAAATTTGTGAAGAGCTAGGGGTGCCCTTGGTCGCAACCTTTCACCCGCCCTTTAGCCATAAGCACCGCAATTTGTCATCGGGTACACAGCAGTTTATGTACCAGCTCTATGCGCCCTTTTTGGCAAACTATGATGCGGTCATCATTTTTTGTGAGGCTCAAAAAGAGCTATTGCATCGTTTGGGGGTGCCTTTAGATCGACTCATTATTATTCCCAATGGGGTGGATGTAGAAAAATATTCCCCAGGCTCCTCTCGGTTCAGAGATGAAATTGGCGCAAGTCGCGTCTTTGTTTACCAAGGGCGAATCGCAGTCGAAAAAAATGTGGAATCTTTGCTGAAGGCATGGCGACAGGCGGAAATGCCCGATGACTGCAAGTTGGTGTTGGTGGGAGATGGTTCACTGCTTACCTCACTCATGCCTGCCTATGGCCCTGAACACAACATTTTATGGATGGGCAATATCTTAGATGAGCATCGCCGGATTGATATTCTGCGCGGCTCAGACGTGTTTATTTTGCCCTCTTTTGTAGAAGGGCTGTCTTTATCGCTGTTAGAAGCAATGGGGTGTGGGGTTGCCTGTATGGCAACGGATGTGGGTGCAGATGGTGAGGTCTTGAGCGGCGGTGCTGGGGTGGTCTTAAATCCGCAGCGGGCGCGGAGTGAGCTGCAAACGTTGCTGCCTTTATTTGCACACCATCCAGAAATGTCTGCGCTGCTGGGGCAAAAAGCGCGAGCGCGAGTGGTCGAAAAATATTCTTTAAGGGCAAATATTGACTGTCTTGAGCAGTTTTATGACCAGATTTTTAAGATGCCAAAGACTGCCTTAATCTCTCAGTAACAATACTCCCGACACCTTTTCTATCCCTCAATCGCGGACATATAGGACTGGGCTGCGTACTCAATCAGCTTTCGATCTTTTGTCACCAGCGTTGCCTTCATGATACGGCTGGTCGCAGCTAAGATTCGGTCAGCAGGATCTCCATGCAGTCCTCCTGGCAATCTTGAACTCTCGACGGCAATTTCTGGCGTGAGAGGGATTAAACGTAGCCCTGGTGCAGATAAAGCCTCTCTGACCCAATCTAAGCAAACTTTTCCGCACTGAATCCGTCCCTTGGACTCGAGCATTCCTACTTCCCAAACTGAAATCGCACTTACACCCAATTGATTGTTTTGGCTCGCAATTTCAATAGCCTCAAGGCCCTCAGTTGAAAGACGAGCGATCTCGCCATTGATAGCCCAAATCCAGATGTGAGTATCTAGGATTAGCAAGTTGGAAGTCATTCAGCACAAGCCTCCCAGTCTTCATTGACTGGAGTAATAATATCCCCGCTGACGACCACCGAACCTTTCATATATCCGATAAAGCTGGATAAATACTCGTCCTCCACAGGCACAAGCTTCGCTACAGGACGACCATGCTTCGTAATGACGATTTCTTCATGAGTCTGCTTAACCTGATCCATGAGCTGTAGACATTGAGCCTTGAACTGACCTGCGGCGATTTTTATCAAAAGTTTTTAGCAATGCAATACCTCTAGTAAAACATAGTCATGTTAATATGACTATGTTTTACTAGAGGTAAGCCTGAGAACTCTTTGATGAAGCCAAGGTCGTTCTCACGAATGACTTAAAATTGCTATAGTATTTGGACTTAAGCGTTGCTCAGGACTTTACCTTTGCTGGAACAGCCATCGCTTTTTTCAGATCTAGCGCTAAGAGACATTCGACATTCTAGTCTCAATGTTTCACCGTTGCTGGAAATGAATTCAACCGCCCTTGATGATTGGAAACAGCGAATTTTTAAGTACCAGCAGCAGGTGATTCAAGAAACCCCACCTGCCCAAATTATGCTGTTTGAGGGGCAGGGATTGGGGACTGACCTAGCAAACCTTGACCCGTTTAGGCTGCGATCGCAAAACATTGAATTCTGGCGCTGGCCTGCCGAAGAACCAGGGTTAGCGGCTCTTTATTTTGTCATTGATCATAGGGAATCACCGCTGCTGCTCTACGTGGGTGAAACCTGCAAGTCAAACCAGCGCTGGAAAGGGGTTCATGACTGTAAACGGTACGTGCGCAACTATATTGCAGCCCACCGCATCCATCGCTTACCCGTCAGCGTCAGCATTGGCTTTTGGACTCACGCCCCAACCGCTATGCGTCCCCGTCAGCAGATGGAGCGATCGCAGATTGAGAAATGGCGATCGCCCTTCAATAAAGAAAACTGGAGACATTGGGGCACCCCGTTTGTGGGTGGCAAGGGCTGAGGAGTCAAGATGGCTCATATCGCAAGATCCTTAAAAGCCCCAAGGACTCTTGGGGCTTTTAGATTCTAGAGACTTAGGATTCTAAAGACTTAGGATTCTAAAGACTAAGTTGAGATTTCAACTCAGTTAACTGCTTTTTCGTCAGGGCTTTTTTGGTCACTAGTTCCTCCATCGAAGCATAGGGACGATACAGGATAATTTTCTTCGCCGTGGGGACTCCAATGCCCTTTACCTTTGTTAGTTCTTGAAGCGTTGAAGAATTGACATTGACTGTAACCGTCGTTGACTTGCCTGGTTTCTTGGGCGTAGTCGAAGAAGGGACAGACTTAAGACTAGGGGAAGGACTAGGCGTCATAACTGGAGCAGGCATATCCGTTGAAGCAGGGGTTGACCCTCCTCCAGTGCTTGGCATTGTCAAATCTTGGGCGTTAGGCGCTGGCATACCAGGGGGCGTAGAGGGCGATATGCCTCCGGGTGCAGAAGGTATACCGCCTGGGACAGGGGCTACGCTGCCTGGTGCTTGTGGCTTAGTCAATTGAGCTGACACAGCAAAGGGCAGAGCGACGCCCACTGAACAGCACAGGGCAAGAATAAACGTTTTGGAAACCATTGCTCACTTTTCCTCATTAAATGAAAGTACAAGTCTGCAATAGGAGCGATCCAGATAGTCTATTGAATGAACCCGTGACTCTAATGCTGTTCAAGATGTTCCAGCTCCCAAATTTGACGGCGTTAGTGTTGATGCATACTCATACCGTAATGGCGCTACATTCAGCGCCCGTGCGGCGATCGCACCGCATGTACAAAACGTAATCTATGGACTGGCCTTGAACAGTGATACACCCGGAAAAGCCGTGGGGTTTTGATGATCGTTGAGTCGCTTTTGGAGTGTCTCTAACATCGGGTTAGCGCGGGGGATATTTGCAGTGAGCTGATAGGGCAAAATATTTTGTTCGAGGGCAAAGGCTGCTGTGGTACCTGCTGCTGCGCCTGCCGACCATTCAAAACCATGTACTCGGTACGTTGCGGCACTAATGTGGCTGGTGGCGATATTTTTGCCCGTCACAATCAGGTTATCAATACGGGGTGGAATCATTGCCCTGAGCGGAATTTGGTAGGGATAGGTGACGCTTGCGCCCTGCCGTTCGCCCTGCCGCTCGGTATTCTCTGGCTTTTCTGGCGGGGCTTCTGCCATGCAGGGATGGAAGTCTATGGGGTAGTGCCCAATACCCACGCTATCGGGGTACAGCCGAGCACGCGATCGCAGTTTGACCTGCTCGAGCGAAACCTTGCCCGTAATTACATCAATGGTATTGAGTCCCGCTAGGGACGTAACAAGGTCGCGGTAGGCTCGACCCGATAGAGCCTCGCGGTAGTACGGTTGGCGATAGTCTTTGGCAGACACATCCGTTTCGCTAATGGTAAACCCGCCTGTATAAGCGTAGCTATCGCGCCCAATCAGACGACGACCTTCACGCATATAGGGGAATTTTGACAGTCCGTGGGCAGTTCCCATCGGGGAGTTTACCCCTTTGAGGTAGCGCAAGTTTGGCCAAGGCTTTTTGGCGCTGGAGCCAAGTTTTGAGTCGGTTGTACCTGCTAGCAGCCAATAAAAATAACCTTGAGCCAGTTCTTCTGCGCCCTTTAAGCTGCTGACCCGTAGGCCACCCTTCCAGCTATTGGGCGTGAGCTGACCCTGCTCACTGAGCTGCTGACGGGTATAGAGCAAATTGTCTGTAGCGGTGCCTGGGCCGTAGTCATTGCCCCCACCCCAGTTTTGCATCGAGATATCGCCCACATTGACGACAGAATATTGGTTTGTTTGGCGGTCTGTGCTCCAAATACGGCGGTAGGTGAAGACCAGGGCTGGGTCTTTGGCATAGCGATCGCCGTCGTAGCTATAAAATGGCTCGTACTGTTTGTAAAATGGCGGGGGCACAGCGGGTTCTGGCTGCGCGGTAGACTCCATTGCAAAAGTGTAGGTGAATGCCTGAGGGCAATAGGGATAGGCTGTTTTGCTAGAACTGGAAGGTTCTTGGTAGGTACGCGGGTCAACCCCCACGCGATAGGGTAAATCAGCCAGTGCTAAAAGTTCACCCGTTTCGGTGGCTTCTATCACCATCCACTGGCCTGAGGCGGGTGCAGTAAAATTTAGGATGGTTTTTGCCCAGCGCGGGGAATCGCTTTCTGTATAAAAGTCATCCCAACCCTGCGATAAAAAGTCTGAATTGAGCGGCTGCGTATTGGGCTGTACCTGGTGCTGAATGGCCTTCACCGCCAAAATTTTGGCACCTGTAGACTGTGGGCTAACCTGAAGCGACTTAACGACTGTATTAGGGAAAAACAGCAGCTTCCCTTTGCCCTGTTTCTGGGCGCGCACCAGCATCTCGCGCAAAATGTTATTGCCCATTGAGGGCAAAAAGCAGGCTGCGCTCACCCAGCAGTTGCCTGGGCTTTTCTGCTCAATCCGGTCGAAAATTGCATTCCGAAATTCTAGGTATCCCTTAGGGAACAGAAGCCGCGATCGCTGAACCGTCGTCTCATCAAGTGCAGAAGTACCTTGAGATGAAATCTGTCCGCCCACCCAATCCGTCAACTCTGTCATGCAGACGATACGCCCTGCGTAGAGTGCTTCATAGGCTGCGGCAGTACCTGCTAACCCGCCACCTACGATCAAAATGTCACAGGCGATCGCCGTTTGAGTGCCGGGACGAACATCAATGGCCTCACTCTTTTGGGGTATCGCCAACAGCAGCAACCAGGCAGTCCGAGTCCCCCAAAGTAAGATTTGCCCTAAGTTCATCCCCCATCTCCGAACGTTAGTTCATAAAACGTTAATTCACCGTTAGCGCTTAGATTAGCGCTTGATTAGCACTTAATTAATCGCCGATTCACAAGTCCCTAGCTTCAGCAAACGAGCCACTACGCGACGGGGCACACCCGCAAGGTTGCTTGCCTTCCCCAGGGCTTCCCCGCGTCGAAGGTTACGCACTACATTTTGAACTTTGTAGCTAAGAGACGCCGCATACGCAATTTCACCCGTGCGATTTGCCACCAGCAGCCCACGCACAATGGCATTGGCGAGAACGTAGGGCTGAATGCCTGTAGCACCATGATTAACCTCTACAGAAAGATGCTGCGGAAGCAGACTTTTTTCAAGGGGAATCATGGGAATCTCGGAGGTCTCTGCCGTCAAAATAGACCCTTGCAAGGGGTTTGCCTCTGCATAGGGGCTAATACCCACGCAAATTGCAGAAATCAGAGTAATACAGCTAAATGTTCTCATAGAAGGATCAATCTGAGTGAATCATTGAGGCAGAAAACAGACAAAAAGTGGGGGCAAAAGTGGGGGCAAAATTTTTAGGGGAATACAAGCACCAAGGTCATGCATCACCACTAAACCCTGTTAGCGTCTGTTATACGACAATTTGACCGCTTTGTGTAAACAACTTCAACGGTAGATAGAAATCAACGCCCATTTCATGCCTCGATTTTACGCCTCGACTTAACGCCGATCTACAGGGCTGTGGGGGTTAAGGCACTACCGAGCATCTCGTAAACCCGTCCAGCCAATGGCAATAAATCCAAGGGCAAGCAGCAAACTTCGTATTTCAGCGCGCCAACGATTGAGAGACACTTCTTTGCCCACTTGGTCAAGCGCCTGCTGCTTTTGCTTTTTCATTTCATCCAATTGTTGGGCGGCTTTCTTATCAAAAGCCTTTGGATCTTTTTTAAGTTCTTGCAAAATCGCTAATTTATCCGCTGGTAAATTTTTCTGCTGCAAAAGCTGGTCAAGCTGACCGCTGGCGAGTATAGACTGAATTTCTTGCTGCTGCTGCTGAATCTGAAACTTAATTTGAGCCTCTTGCTGATCGGCACGGGTGCTTGAAGCACTCAAAATCTGACCAGAGGTGCTGAAGTGAAACGGAATCAGCAGCAAAAAGATCAGACCCAGTAAGCTGGCAACAATAAAGGTCCAAAACTGAGAATTGTGCCAGGGTGCAGGGGCAGTTTCGGGTGCTGAATTGGGCACGGCTTTCGTCAGAATCTGGTTAATCCAAAATCCTGCATAGACCAATGCCAGCCCCAACAGGGCAATCACCCCTCGGTCAATCAGCTCATTGAGAAAGTTAAGCTGTAGATCTGGCTTATCTCCCGCAAGGGTAAACAGCCGTACGCCAAAATCGTACACAACGGTGAGCAGCAGTACGATACCGACGATCGGCAATACCAAAGAAGTCTGTCGCAAGGGGCGATTTTCGCTCGCGTTCATGATGGGTAGAAAACCTGTAGTGGAATGGGGCGTGAAATAGTGCGTAAAAGGGGTCAATGTAATGCCGCAAGAATATGCCGCAAATTCTGAAAAATCTTAGCACCTGATGGGGACACTTACGGTTCTAGGGGCGATCGCCGCTCAGTTCTTGAGGGTCTAGCTTACTTAAGGTGATGCGCAAGCTGCGTGGCTGCCCTTGCTGCTTAACCTGAACGGTAATCATGCCGCCAGGTCGAGCGGCCTCGACGGCCTGCTGCACATCATCGGTGGTGCGAATGGGCTGATCGTTAATAGATTGAACCAGATCGCCAGATTTTATGCCGCCTGTCGCCGCTGGCGAGTTAGGCATGACCTTGACGACCAAAACGCCTTTCTCAGCGTCAATTCTGCGCTTTTCCTGCTGATTAAATTGAGTGCGCAGTTCTGGCGTTAGGTCTACCATCTGCACCCCTAAGTAGGCATGCTCAACCTTGCCATTTTTGACCAACTGCTGGGCAATAAGCTGAGCCGAATTAATGGGAATTGAAAACCCGAGTCCTTGAGCATTCTGGATAATCGCCGTATTAACTCCAATCACCTGCCCTGCTGCATTAAGGAGTGGCCCCCCAGAATTGCCTGGGTTAATGGCTGCATCGGTTTGAATAAAACGCACCCGCCGATCCGATATGCCAATCTCAGAACCCGATCGCCCCGTAGCGCTAATAATGCCCACTGTCACAGTGTTATCTAAGCCCAGGGGGTTGCCAATGGCGATCGCCCATTCCCCTGGCAGCAGCAGCTTAGAATTTCCAAGGCTAACCGTCGGTAAATTAGTTGCCTCAATCTTGATAACCGCAATATCTGTGAGAGTATCTTCCCCCAACACCTTGCCCTTAAACTGGCGACCATCTTTGAGCAAGACCGTCACCTGATCGGCCTTATCGACCACATGGGCATTGGTCATAATTAAACCCTGGGCATCAAAAATAAAGCCTGAGCCTGTACCACGATCTACGCGTTCTGTGTTGCGGTTCTGCTGCGGCAGCTCAAAGAATTGTCCTAGGGGAGAATTGCTGCTGCTGTCTTGAACCGTGCGGGTAGAGTTAATTCTCACGACAGCGGGCCCTACCTTCTGAACCACATCCACCACGAAGTTAGAAGGCAATGCTTTACCGACAGCCGAGGATGTTGGCGGCAAGGGTGAGGATGTTTCAGCAACGGGACTCACCGCTGGTAGGGGAGATTTGATTGCTGTGCAGCCGCTCTGTAGTGCGAGGAGTGCGATCGCAAACCCACCCCATCGCAAGGTTTGAACCCTCCGTCGTTGTCCATCCATCATCTTGTTCGCTCTGCTTCGCTGGATCAAAGTGCAAGTTCAAAGTGCAAGTTCAAAATACAGTTTGGCACAATAGAGAAGTTGAAGACCGTTAGGTGGCACATGACAACTTCCTCCTACGCTCCAGATTTTAGTGTAGAACAGCGCAGAATCATTTCTTATCAGCAAATAGTGCGCGTAGCGTTGAGCAGTATGGCAGGACTGGCGCTGGGGATAATTCAAGGACAGGCGATCGCAGCCCCTTTCGACACAAGCTGTCCTACCCGCCCTGCCTTAGAGCGTTTGCAAAAGCATCGGGTTAAGCCCAACGAGACACTCACCCAAATTGCCAATCGCTATGGGTTACTCAGTACAACCTTGATGGGCATGAACCCTCCCGTGCGAACGGGACAGGTTAGTCCAGGCCAAATCTTAGTGATTCCCCCCTACAACGGCATTATCGTTTCGCTGACAGCAGGTCAAACCCTCCAGTCGGCGGCTCGGGTTTATCGCGTCAAACCCGATGTTTTGTTTGAGGTGAATGGTTGTCAGAAAAACCCCAAAACCGTCTTTGTGCCAGGGGTAAATTGGTCGCCCATTAATGCAGCCGCAACAGTCGCCACATCCACTCAAATGGATGCATTTGTGCAGCAAGATCGATACCCACTTCCGCAACCCGCAGCCATTATGAGAGCCTATGGCTGGCAGCCCAACGGCTCTGGCAAGTCCATTGTCTTTTCAAGCGGGGTTGATTTAGCCACTGCATCCCAAACGCCCGTATATGCTGTCGCTGAAGGAACCGTTGCCTTTGCCGGAGAGCGGAAGCCTTGGGGCAATATGGTTGTCATTAACCATGCGCGGGGGCGTCAAACTCGCTATGGCTACCTAGGGTTGCTTAAAGTTAAGGTCGGTCAGTCTGTGCAGCGAGGTCAGGTGATTGCCAACGTGAAAGCAACGCCCTCCTCAGCACTTCGGTTTGAGCTGCGCTATCGATCTACGCTTGGCTGGGTTGCCCAAGATCCACAGCCCTATCTACAAGTCATTTCTGGCTCAAAAAAGCCACCGCAGATTTAACTTTTATCAACTTGAGGCTATTTTTACTTAGGCCCACCACGTATCATTGCAAGACAAAGCTCGGCACCCACCACAATGATGGGCAAACCAATACCCACTAAACCCAGCCAGCCGATAGATTGAGATAAGGTCACATAGAGCTGCTTATTGGCAACCTGTCGGTCAATTTTTTCCTGCGTCCACTTGACCCACCAAGAGCTAATGCCAATTAGAACCGCACCGATGATCCCGGATGGAATGGTGATGGAAAGCCAGGTGGATAGTTTATTAGAACCCTGAATCAGTTGAAAGCTATTTGAAAAACTAGCCTGAATCATGAGGCTTAAGCCCTCTAGAAAAATCCAGACAATCAGCGCACTGAAGGTATCTTTGCGGGCTGACTGTAAATCTTGCTGTGACTCAGTAAGCTGAACGGTTTGCTGGCGACGACGTTGACTCATAGTTTGGGGATTGAACTCGTCGAAATATCAGCAAAATGAAAATCTGGATTGGCGTTCAATCTCTTTTCAAAGAAAATGTAGCGCACTGCCTGCACTCAACGATGTCGCTGAGTTACTCGACCGTTGATAGGCCATTGTGAACTCAATGACCAAAAAATCCTGTCATAATCCAAGAAGGGCGACTGTGCTACATAGCATTCCCCTAATAGATAGCAAACATTTCATTTTGAAATGGATAAAGTTAAAGTTTAGGCCAGGAGCAACGCTTAACGTTTATGACTACAGCAATTTGGCACGATACCGTATTGGCTGAAAGCGATCGCTGTGAAATTGTAGAAGGTAACTACTATTTCCCTGCTAGCGCCATCAACAAAGACTATTTTCAGCCCAGTGCCACCCACACCACCTGCCCTTGGAAAGGGGTTGCAAGCTACTACAGCATTACGGTAGATGGCAAGGTGAACCCAGATGCAGCCTGGTACTATCCTAAGGCGAAGGATGCTGCCAAAAATATTGAGGGCTATATTGCATTTTGGCGGGGGGTGCAGGTAAATCCCTAGGCCAAACGATCAACACCCAAAAGTCAACAAATGTATCATTCGTACCAGCTCACCCTTACAGAGTGTCCCCTCGGTTCTGTAAGCTGAGAAAAGTGTTTTAAGTCTCTATCTTCATTAGCTATTGTTGCCATGTCTGCCGCTGTTGTAACGCCTCCCCGCACCATCCGTCTTGCCTCTCGCAAAAGCCAGTTGGCGCTGGTTCAGACCCACTGGGTTCAGGGGGAGTTTCAGCGGCTCTATCCAGATCGCACCTTTGAAGTGGTTACAATGACTACCCAGGGCGATAACATCTTGGATGTGGCGCTTGCCAAAATTGGAGATAAGGGTCTTTTTACCAAAGAATTAGAGCTATCTATGCTGCGGCAAGATACAGACTTTGCGGTACATTCCCTCAAGGATTTGCCGACTCATCTGCCCGAAGGGCTAATGCTAGGGTGCATTACCGAGCGCGAAAACCCGGCCGATGCACTGGTGGTTCACTCGAGCTGCAAAGATTACCAAATTGATACGCTGCCTGCGGGTACTGTCATCGGAACGTCTTCTCTCCGGCGACTGGCGCAGTTACGGCACCATTACCCCCACCTTGAGTTTAAGGATGTACGGGGCAACCTCAATACCCGTCTACAAAAGCTCGACAATGGCGAGTACGATGCCCTGATTTTGGCTTACGCTGGACTGCATCGTTTGGGATTTGGCGATCGCATTCATCAGGTCATCCCCGCTGAGATTTCGCTCCATGCGGTGGGGCAGGGTGCGCTAGGCATTGAGTGCCGCACCAATGACCCTGAAATTTTAGAACTACTTAAAAAAATTGAGCACACGCCGACTGCTCAACGGTGCTTAGCTGAGCGATCTTTTTTGCGAGAGCTAGAAGGCGGCTGTCAGGTACCCATTGGGGTCAATACAGTGATTGAGAACGAGCAGCTTACCCTGACGGGCATGGTCGCGAGTTTAGACGGTCTGCGCCTAATCAAAGATGTTGTGGCGGGTGCAGCAACAGCAGCAGAAGCTCTCGGCATCGAGTTGGCTGACAAGCTGAAAGCACAAGGGGCACAGGAAATTCTCAACGAAATTATTGCTGAATTTCGACCCGAAGCCTAACCTCCCCTTCTGCAGGGGTGCAAGGCCTTGCGCCCTCTTCTGCATGTGGGAGATCTGAACCTAAAACAGAATTTCCCCAAACCTTTCTTTTAAGATAGAACTATTGCAAGATAGCTCACCTTAACGGAGGTAAACCCTATGCTTACAGTCCGTCCTTCTGAAGAACGTGGTGCTGCAACCCTAGATTGGCTCGACAGTCGGCACACGTTCTCTTTTAGCAACTATTTCGACCCCAAACATATCAGCTTTGGCCCTTTGCGGGTCATCAACGAAGATATTGTGCAGCCCACCAAAGGGTTTGGTACCCATGGTCACAAGGACATGGAGATTATCACCTATGTTTTGCAAGGGGAGCTAGAGCATAAAGACAGCCTTGGCAATGGCTCGGGGATGCGCTACGGGGATGTGCAGCGTATGTCTGCGGGGACGGGAATTCAGCACAGTGAGTTTAACCCGTCTACCACAAATCCTGTTCACTTACTCCAGATCTGGATTCTGCCCAATCAGCAGGGACTTGCCCCCAGCTACGAGCAGACCACCTTTAGTGAAATAGAGAAATGCGATCGCCTCCGTCTGATTGGCTCTGCGGATGGGCGCGAGGGTTCTGTCACCATTCACCAAGACGTGAATCTGTATGCAGCGGTTTTACAGCAGGGTGCCAGCGTCAGCCATGCCCTAGCAGCGGGCAGAATTGCTTGGCTTCAGGTGGCACGGGGCGCTGTGGTACTCAACGATCAGGCATTGGTGGCGGGGGATGGCGTTGCGATTTCACAGGGCGATCGCCTGAACCTCCACAACAGCGAGACGGATCCGGCTGAAGTGCTGCTCTTTGATATGGCGGGCTAACTACGCATTTTCTTGGAGCTGCTGAATGAGCCAGTCTTCTACTGCCTGACCATCTTTGCGCTGTAGCTCTGTTTTAATCAGAAACGGCAGCTCAGAGCCAGTGGGTGCCGCCTCACGATTAAACGAAATCTTGTAGTTCTGCGGGTTTTCGCCCCGCTCTATTAGCCACTGCTCTACCTTAGCTGTGGCAAAAAACGACTGCCCATCCTTAAACAGTCGGGTAATTTGTAGTTCCAAAGAATAGGGACTAAACCGAGCCATTTTGACCTCCTTGTACTTAATCGCCAGAGACGTGGATCACAACTTCACGCAAAGAGCCATGCTGTCGATGCTCCCATAGATAGATGCCCTGCCAAGTGCCCAGTACCAAGCGGCCTCCATTCACCGGAATTTGCTCTGAGGTATGGGTGAGCACCGTGCGGATATGGGCAGGCATATCATCTGGGCCTTCGGTGCTGTGGCGATAGTGCACCCCTTCAGGGATCAGTTTTGCTAAAAAGGTTTCTAGATCGGCTAATACATCTGGGTCAGCATTTTCTTGAATGATGAGGCTGGCAGAGGTGTGCCGCAAAAATAAAGAACACAGACCCATTTGGATGCCCGACTTCACGACTGCATCCCGAACCTGTCGCGTAATATTGCTGAGAGATTTACCGCTTGTCTTAACCTGGAGGAGCTGCTGACGGTGGGTCATAACTGACAAGACGAAGTAAAAGGTCAAGCACAACAATACTCAATTATTTCATGCCTTAGCCTTTGTCCTCCAATGAACTTTGATTGTATAGATCCAAGTTGGACTTTATAGCGTAGTCAGCTTACAGGGCAGATCATATACATCTCCAAGCGCGAAAGACAGGTCTCTGAGCAGGGTGGGTTACTTATTACTCGATAGGCTAGACACTCTACGCCGTCTTGAAGCTAAGCAACTGTACGCTGTCTGGAACTGAAGAATAAAGAATGTAGCGATGAAGGTTAACTCTAGAAAGAAGGCTTTAGTTATGAAACATAAAATCAAATTTTTCCTCAAAAACTTGAGGGACAAACAAGGTGCTTTTATAGAAATGCTCTCTAAAAACCTTACAAATACTTTTCGTAGAGCGGCAATCTATGCCGTAGCTTTACTGGTATTCCTGACTTCTTCAATTCTTCCTGTCTCAGCATCAGATCATCAGGACACTACTTTTCTTGCGACTCAAATGACATCTGCAGATTTAACCGATCTGTATGTGTTTGAAAGTCCTAGAAACCCGACACAAATGGTTCTAGCAATGGACTTTGACCCCTTAATTGCTCGAGGTGAGGTGAGACCTTTTGACCCTGGTGTACTTTACCAATTCAAAATTGATAACACGGGAGATAACGTTGAAGACGTAGTGCTTCAATTTTTGGTCAATGGTCAAGGCAAAAATCAAACTGTTTCGGTATATGGCCCAGGTCGCCCCCTTCAAGTTGGCACCGAGTCAAGGCTGCTGAGAGAAGTGGGTAGAGGGCCAATTAACAGGACTTTTGCGCCTGGTGGCGCTTTGAAAGTTTTTGTGGGCGATCGCAAAGATCCGTTCTTTTTTGACCTAGAACAATTTTTCAAAATCCTGCCGGATCGTAATTATTTAGTACAGCCCAATCCTAGCCCACCATTAACCGTTGTTTCATTTCGGCCACCTGGACAAGCAAAAGATACCCTTGCACCTTTTAATGTCCATTCAATTGTGGTTGAGCTGCCTAGAAGTCTTTTAGGCAGGGGGACAATTGGAGCTTGGATGACCACTAGTGTTCAGTCTCCCAAACAAAAGGAAGGCGTTTACTCGCAAATTGAGCGATTGGCAGTGCCAGCGCTGAATGAATTATTTATGAACTTCAAAGATCATAATGCCAGTAATCTTCAGACCCCAACCCAAGATGCTTCAAACCAATCTGGGTTTATTCGCTCTTTTATTCAAACCATTGGGCGACCTAAAGGTATTGCTGATGCTGTGATATCTGTAGCTATCCCAGATGTTATTAAGGCTGACCTTTCAAAACAAAATGGTACCTACTTTGGTACGCAGCTAACCCAAAATTTTGGTGGCAGACGACCACAGGATGATGTCATTGATGTTACGGCATCTGTTGTTTTTGGGGATGCCGTGACAGGCATTAAAGCTGGCGCAATTCCCGCGTTAACCAGCGATAATGTTGGGCCTAATAGGGCGAATTTTCGCGACACTTTTCCTTATTTAGGCGATCCGCTTTAAGACCTATGAACTGGTACTGGCGAATACTGCGACCGTTATTAATTTTGGTCTGTCTTCTCTTGACCCTGGAGAATTCCCCTGCCTTAGCATTAACCGGCAAAGAATCATTCTCTGCGAGTCATATCCCAGTAGAAAAGGCTTCAGATCTGGTTTTTCCAGACTATTTACAGCGTTCCAAAATTATTAGCACCTATGAAGCAGAAATTCGTCAGTCTCCTGACTCCTCTTTGCTTTTGCGATTGCTAGCAGGGCAATACCTAAAGCGTTTTCGAGAACGTGCAGATGTTGAGGATTTATTGCGAACAGAGCAGGCATCTCGCCAAGCGCTCTCGCTTCAAAATTATCGAGATCGGTCATCTTCGATGATTTTAGCCTCCACTCTATTGTCGCAGCATCGCTTTCAAGCGGCGCTGGAGGCGATCGCTGAGGCGCAGAAGTTTGCCCCTGATGATGTAAATCTTGCTGCTTTAAGCGCGTCGATTCAGATGGAGCTAGGGCGCTACGAAGCAACTCATGATCTGCTGCAAATGTTGACTCAGAACACAGAGGACTCAGGTCACAATGCAGTTCTCGCGCGTTACCTAGAGTTAACGGGGAACCTTGCCTCCGCACGGGATCTGATGAACTCAGCAATGCAGCAGATGGACGCATTTTATTCAAATTCAGCCGAAACCCGCGCCTGGTTTCATGTGCGGGCAGGGGATTTATCCTTTGCAGCAGGAGAACCAAATCTTGCTGAACAGCGCTATCACGAAGCCCTCAATCTCTTTCCTCAAGATATTGCTGCTTTTACAGGACTCGCTCGGCTCTACACCGCCCAACACCGTTGGCAAGAAGCCTTAGATGTCGCCAATCGCGGCATTGAGTGGGTGCCGTTACTAGAAACGCTGGCCTACAAAGCCGATGCCCAAACAGCATTGGGAGATTCTGAAGGGGTACTTGAAACTGAGGGTCTTATGGAGGTGGTGGCGCATTTGAGTAAGGTTCAGGGCATCTATGACCGAGCGTTAGCTGTTTACTACGTCGATCATGGCATTCACATCCCTGAGGCGCTTGAGATTGCACGACGAGAGGTATCGGTGAGAGACGATATTTATGCAGAAGATACATTGGCTTGGGCTGCGGCAGCTAACCATCACTGGAAAGAAGCGCAGCAAGCGGCAAAACGCGCCACTCGGCTGGGGACAGAAGATGCCCTAATTCTGTTTCATAGCGGCATGATTGCGCTCAACTGCGGTGATCGCCCCTCAGCCTTTCGTCATTTAACCCAAGCCCTGAAGCTGAACCCTATATTCCATCATCGGTATGCAGAAGAAGCCCGTCAAGCATTGTCGAGCCTAGCTTCAGCCTTCGTTCAACCTAACCGCTCAATATCTTCTTATCATTCCTGATCAGAGTGACAACTCCACTATGAGAATTCTGCTGCACAGCTCTACCTGGATTATCTTTTTTACGGCTTTATTGGGGCTTTGGATGCCGTTTGCCGAGGCTCATCCTTTGGGTAATTTCACCATTAATCAGTACTCAGGGCTACAGGTTTCCCGTGAGGGTTTAGGCGTTGACTATGTGCTGGATATGGCTGAAATCCCTGCCTTTCAGGCCATAAACCGGATGGACATCAATCATAACCGTAAGCCTGACCCAGCCGAAATCATCGGTTATCCCGAAGCTAAATGTAGCGAAGTCGTCTCCAATCTCAGCCTAAAAATTGATCGGCAGCCACTGCCGCTTTCGGTAAAACGCTCAATCGTCGAATTTCCGCCGGGTGTCGGCGGATTAGCCACGTTGCGCCTTACCTGCGCCTTAGAAGGCAAAACGTCTGTCGTTGGCACCCATCAAAGGATTGAATTTGAAAACAAGCTTTACCCTGAGCGTCTGGGTTGGCAAGAGATTACCGCTGTGGCGAAAGATGTCTCCATTCAAGGAGACTTTAAGACCGAGAGCATTACAAAGCGTCTAACCAACTATCCCACCGATCTTCTGAGCAGCCCTCTCAACCAGCGTCAGCTTTCTCTTAACGTTAATCGACCTCAGACCCTGAGCCTAGAAAAGAAATTTGCTCCAGAATCGTCTGGCGTTTGGGGCTTTGCATTATTAGATCGGGGCAACAATGCGTTTACAAGCTTAGTGACGCAAGATCACCTCACGGCTTCAACGGTTTTGATTGCGCTGCTCACTGCCTTTATCTGGGGCGGGTTTCATGCTTTGTCTCCAGGGCACGGTAAGACCATTGTTGGCAGTTATTTAGTAGGTTCTCGAGGCACCATTAAACACGCTCTTTTCCTAGGGCTGACGGTGACAATTACTCATACGGCTGGCATTTTTACGTTGGGTTTAGTGATGTTAAGCACCTCTCGATTTATTTTAACAGAGCAGCTTTATCCCTGGCTAAGTTTACTGTCAGGTTTATTAGTAACGGGGATTGGTTTAAACCTTTTAATCGGTCGATTGAAAGGTTCCCAAATTTTTCAGAACTGGATCTTAATGAAGAGGACAGCTAAGCGTGAGTTGGCTTTTTCTTCTCAACCTATGGCTTTAGTTCACAGTCATCAATCAGTCGTCAAAATTGCTGATTCTACTCACAGTCACAATCACCATCATGAGCACAATTACCATAGTCACAGGCATCATCACTCTGAACATGAAAATCGCCACAAACATCACTCCCATCTGCCGCCACTAGGCGCGGATGAAACTCCCGTCACTTGGTCTAGTCTGTTAGCCCTAGGGATTTCAGGAGGACTATTGCCTTGTCCTTCAGCGTTGGTGGTTTTGCTAAGTGCGATCGCCTTAGGCCGCACTGGCTTCGGCCTGTTACTGGTGTCTGCTTTTAGCCTAGGACTTGCTGGGGTTCTGACTGGAATTGGCGTACTTCTAATCTACGCTAAAAAGCAATTTGAGCAGATGCCGCTTCAGCTTCCTGGAAGCACCCTGTTCCCTTCTATCAGTGCTCTATGCATCACTTTACTGGGCATAGGAATAGCTGTGAATGCGATCCCTGTCGCTATTTTTTAGATCGGCAATAGTCTAAAAATCACTTAATTTTGAAAAGCTGTAATAGATTAACCAAAATGAAAAAATTTAGCCTACTTTTTGCAATAACGGCGCTAAGCGTCATTGGCTACTTTGAAATTAGCCTATTTCAAGCCGAAAAACTTTTTTGGCTGAAGTTAGGCATGTAGCAAAAATTCTTAAATGGAAGAGGCATATAAAATGACTCTAATTCTGTTTAATTGGCTGCGAAGCTGAAACTCTAAAGCCTGTGCTTTGATAAGAAGATTTTACTCAATTTATTGAGTGTTGAAGTGGTAATCAATTTAGTTGTGAGTGAGTTATTAACCATGAAAAAATCATTTTTGTTGGCTGCAACCTTAAGTTCTCTGGGTTTTATGGCGCTAGGGCTTCCTGCATTAGCCGCAGCGCTTAGTCCTGACCCTCAGTTCATGTCTGCATCAGAGCAGGATGCGGACATCGCTCAGGTTACATCCGTGTCTCAGCTTTCCGACGTTCAGCCCACTGACTGGGCTTTTCAGGCACTTCAGTCTTTAGTTGAGCGCTACGGCTGTATTGCAGGGTATCCTGACG
Organism: Acaryochloridaceae cyanobacterium OTE_75_metabat_521; assembly: GCA_031387975.1. Lineage (GTDB taxonomy): Bacteria > Cyanobacteriota > Cyanobacteriia > Thermosynechococcales > Thermosynechococcaceae > JAAURS01. The sequence goes on from JANNDV010000034.1 coordinate 30,821, forward strand.
GCACCTTTCGAGGTAATCGTGCAGCGACCCGCTACGAATTAGCGGCGGCGCTCAATGCCTGCTTAGACCAAATTAGCGATCGCTTTGCCACTAAAGAAGACTTGGCAACCGTCAAGGCTTTACAAGAAGAATTTAAAACAGAACTCGCCACCCTCAAGGGTCGCGTGGATGGCCTCGAAGCCCGCACCAAGACCCTCGAAGCGCAGCAGTTTTCAACAACCACTAAACTTCAGGGGGAAGTGGTGATGGCAGTTCAGTATGGTGGCGACACCGTTGATACGCGCTTTGGTGCCCCGATCAAGGTGGATAGCCGCGCCACGGCGATCTCCCGAGTTCGCCTCAACTTCAACACCAGTTTTAGCGGCAGTGATCTGCTGCAAACTCAGCTTGAAGTGGGCAATGGCGGCAGCGACCTATTTGGTGCGAGAGACGGTAATGGCAACCGTATTCTGACCGACGATGGCAGATCGCAAACAGGTTCTGCCCTGTATGACAGCGGTATTATTGACTATGCTGGTGTCCCCAGTACCGTAACGCTGCGACGCTTAGCGTACTCTTTTAAGCCATCCAAAAATCTGACGCTCACTATTGGTTCGCGCCTGTTTCCAAGCGATTTTGTTGACTTCAACAGCTATGCTAATAACTCAGCCCAAGATTTTAGCTCTGGCTTCTTCATCAATAATCCTCTCATCATCAACAATCTAGTTGACGGCCCTGGCGGCGCAGGAGCCGCAGTAGATTGGAAATTTGGCGGCGGCCCTCTTAGCTTCCGTGCCGCCTATGTCGCTGCAAGCCCAACCAATTCTGTCGCGGCACCCTTAAGCTTTGGCGGTGGACTTTTTGGCGACCCCTATCAAGCAACGGCTGAAGTGGAGTACGCGAAGACCTTTGGCGCTAGCAAGAAAAACAATTTTGCTGTACGACTGCAATACACGCGCTCTTCCACCGAAGATTTCCATCAAAACGTCGTTGGCGTTAATACAGAACTCACTTTTGGTCGGTTTGGGGTATTTGGTAGAGCTGGCTATTCTATCGACCCACAGTTCATCAATGTTAGTGCGGGTAACATCATTACAAACGTTCCCATCGGCAAAAAAACGGATTACTTTTTGACCTGGCAAGCAGGCATTGGCATCAAGGATGTCTTTCTTCCTGGCTCTCTCTTTGCAGTGGCTGCAGGTCAGCCCTTTATTGTCAATAATCAATCTGGACCTGAGCAGTTCAATTTTGAGGGATTCTATCGCTTTCCTATTAATGACAACATCACAATTACACCAGCAGTGATGGTTATTACAGACTCCAACAACACTATAAATGAGGCTATTGTTCAAGGCGTAATTAGAGCAACTTTCTCATTTTAATAATGAGTATTTCTAGGGGTTTTTGAGTGTTCAAAACTCCTAGAAATCTATACAGCAATACTTGTTTCTCATGATGTATGAATCAAATTCTTGGCTCCATACCATATGTTTTTGAATACTATAAATTTACCCAAATCTAATTTATTTTTAGATTCAAAAAAGTATAAATATTTAGCCTCTATGGTGTTCTGGGTCTGTTTATTAGCTTTTACTAGCAAATCCTTTGAAACGTCTGCCTTGGCGGATGAAACGAAGGTTCTGCAAAACAGTATTCAGCTAAAAGCACTTGGGTTAAATAAATCGGTAAAACAGGAGATTTTACAAAGAAATTCTGCCGATTCATTATTAGGGGATAGCAAAATCCCTTTAAAGATTGAAGGTACTGTAAACCAGCCACTTCCTAGTGGGATCATTCCGGCTGGCTCAGGCATAGTGGCTAAAACACTGATGCAGATAGTGACGGATCCTGCGCGAAAGTATGCTGTGCCAGTCACAATGATCACGGTTCTTCCGATTTCTGATACAAACGGCAATCCGATTATTCCAGCTTCTACGTTGCTGACTGGAAGGATTGAAAAACGAGACGGTGGAGATGAGATTATTATTGAAAGCCTTTTGTATAAGGGAAGGGTCATCAATTTAGAAACCATTGGTAGGTTAGTGCCTGCCCAAATAAGACCCGAAAACTTTGGACAGTTCGTAACGCCACCAAAGTCTAAGGCAAGTGCAGTTTTGGACTCGGTTCGAGATTCTTCTTTCTCAGGCATCCTGATCGGTATTGGCTTGAATAATGTTAACGACTCTGGTCGCCAAAATGTTAATCCCCTTCTTCTGGGGGCTTTGGGCGCGGATCTATTATTTAGAGGGCTAGCTGCACTCACAGAGAAATCGCCAAAACCATTTCCACCGCTTGTCGACATTCCTCAAGATTCTATTCTTGTATTTGCCCTACGAAAAGAGCTTACTTTGCCAGAAATTCCAGCCGAAAATACGCCACTCGTTAAAACTTATGGGACACAGTAGTCATTGGTGGCAAGAAGGTGCTTATTGAGATGCGTTAGGACTAAAAATTTAATAACCTCCAACTTTGACCCTCTCCCCCAGCCCCTCTCCCAGAACGGGAGAGGGGAGTAAGAAGAATCTTGTTCCCCTTCTCCCGCCTTGGGAGAAGGGGTTAGGGGATGAGGGAGTGTAAGGCGTATCGACTCTAAACAATTCTGGATCTTATTAAATCCACGATCCTAAAGAAAAAATGGGTTCCAGACCTGAACATCTGCAACCCATCTGCCGATTCTTTAGAGAGGAGAACATTGTCTCTGATGTAAAATATACTAACCTTATTGATAAGTACTGTCAATAGATGAGTGCCGCTATTTCTGCATTGAGGCCACAGCGTATGATAAACATAAGGTTCAGAATTCTTGAGATAGGCTTGCGGATTACCTATGGCTTTACAGCTGCGGATTTATGTCCCACCCCACCCGCTCATTAAGCATTGGCTGGCGATCGCCCGTGACAAAAACACCCCCGGCGTGATGTTTCGGGCGGCGTTGAAAGAGTTAGGCTACTGGCTGACCTACGAAGCCATGCGGGGCGACTGGATTCCTACTGAGGATGTGGTGGTTGAGACACCCCTAGAGCCAACCCCCGCAACCCTCGTTTCCCCGACGGTACCCATTGCGCTTGTGCCTATTTTACGGGCAGGGTTAACTTTACTAGATGGTGCACAGGCCGTGATGCCGCGTGCCTCTACCTATCATCTGGGGCTAGTCCGTAACGAAGAGACCTTGCAGCCAACTTGTTATCTCAATAAGCTGCCAGAAACGCTAGACCCTCAAACGCGAATTTTAATCTGTGAGCCGATGCTGGCAACAGGGGGATCGATCATGATGGCAATGGCAGAGCTGACAAAACGTCAGGCAGATCCTAGTCTCATTCGCGTGATTTCTGTGGTAGCAGCACCCCCCGCCCTCAAGCAACTGGCAGAGACATATCCCACCCTTGAAATTTATGCCGCTACCATTGATGAAACGGTGAACGATCAGGGGTTTATTATGCCAGGGCTTGGAGATGCGGGCGATCGCGCATTTGGTACCTAGCGTTAAACCTTGCGTCTTGGGCGATGGGGCTTGGGTAATGGGTCTTAGGCAATCTTGAAGATGGGAAATCAAAAAAAGGCAAAAAGAATAGGTCAGCGGCGGAGCCTAGCCAAAATTTCCGCCCTTAAGGTCAAAGAAAACAGTTCGTCTACTTTGTTAGAACCACCTGTAGATCGGGAGGCGGTTCTGACTTGGTTAGAGTCTCACGTCCCCAAAGCTCGGATTCAGCATATTTTGCGCGTCGAAACCTATGCGGGTGAGCTAGCGCTTCAGCATGGTCTAGATGTCGTCCAGGCCGCTCAGGCAGGGTTGCTGCACGATCTCGCCAAGTATTTTTCACCCGATCGTCTGCTGGCGATGGCACAGGCCGAAGCATTGCCCATTGATGCGGTGCTGATGGCAGAGCCGCGACTGCTGCATGCAGACGTGAGCGCAATTGTTGCGAGAGATATTTTCCAGGTCAAAAACTCAGCCATTTTAGATGCGGTGCGCAATCACACCCTCGGGCAACCCCAAATGCACCCGATTAGCTGCGTTGTTTTTTTGGCAGACAGTTTAGAACCTGGTCGCGGCGATCGCGAAGAACTCAACCAGATGCGTAAAGTGTCTGCGTCCAATTTGTATAAAGGCGTGTGGCAGGTCTGCGATCGCACCCTCAATCAGCTCGTGCAAAACCGAAAGCTGATCCATCCTCGGATGGTGATGACCCGCAACTGGGCAATGCAGGCGGCTAAAACTTAAGGTGGCTCAGCCAACGCCAGAGCAATTGCGATATGCTGAGAAAATAGCAATAGCCCATCGCAAAACTTTTTAACCTTGATTTTAGAGCCTCCCGTTTTGACAACTGCACCCCAACCCGCTTCTAACTCAGAGCAATCTAGAACCTCAAGCCAACAGCTCGCCCTCACCCTGGCTGAGGCGGCAGATGACCGCAAAGGGGCAGATATTCTCATCCTTAATGTTCAAGACGTTTGCTTTTTGACAGACTACTTTGTCATCGTCACAGGCTTCTCACGGACACAGGTAAGGGCACTCTCAGATTCTATGAAAAAGGCGACAGAAGAACACTGTCACCGCTCACCGACCCACAGCGAAGGCCAGTCAGACTCTAACTGGATTGTGCTGGACTACGGAGATGCGATCGCCCACATCATGATGCCAGAAGCCCGAGAATTTTATAGCCTAGAAGCCTTTTGGGGACATGCAGAACGCATTTCTTTCCCGCTGCCTCCTGGCGTTTCCCTTTAGTGTGCCAAGTTAGCGTCTCAAAAGAGATAAAGCGGCACGATAGCAGACAGGCAAGTTATAATTTTTGCGAAGCACCATCGTCTTTTCGCTAGCTTAGACATGACTAATCCCCTTATAAACGCCTTTTTTCTCGGTCGAGCCACTGCTGAGGTTCTTGCCGAAGAGCTAGAGCACGGGCTAACGGACGTAATGAGCAACGTTGGCAAATTTGACGCTGAGCAACGTGAACGCCTTCGCACCTTCACTCAGCAGGTAATGGCACGCGCTGAAGCTGAATCTTCTGCCACCGCAGCCACGCAGACCTACAGCAACACCAATACCAGCACAGCCAACAACAATAGTGATGTGCAAGAAATTATTGATGAACTCAGAGCCGAAATTGCTCAACTTCGTGCGGCACTTCAGGACTATCGTCAAAAGACGGGCGCTTAGAAATCTTGGAAGGGCAGGTTTTGCTGAAACACCTCGTATACATCTAGTCCTGTCTTGACTAAACCTGCCCCTACATTTCCACTGACCGAATCTTTAAGCTTTGATGTTTATCCATCGTTTTGATTGTCCCTCGCCCAGGAATTTCTGTGTCTGCTCTTTCTTCTTCTCCGGCGCTCGCCCTTAATACCCGTAGCGCCTATCGATGGAATCGAGAAAACTATTCTCGGCAGCGACGCTTTGTCGATATCTGGACGTTTGTGTTTCAGTTTTTGACGGCGCGCTGGCTCATGAAGAAGCCTTGGAGCTATCGAGGCGGCATGACGCCGGAGCGTGAGGCTGCGCGGCGACGGGCGCAGGCTATTTGGGTGCGAGAGACCTTTTTAGAGCTAGGCCCCACCTTTATTAAGCTAGGGCAGCTCTTCTCAACACGGGCAGATTTGTTCCCCGTAGAATACGTTGAAGAGCTATCTCAGCTTCAAGATCGGGTACCTGCGTTTAGCTATGGGCAGGTGGAGCGCACCATTACCCAAGAGTTTGGTAAGGTCATCCCTGATTTATTCAGTAATTTTGATCCCATTCCTTTAGCCGCCGCCAGTTTAGGACAAGTTCATAAAGCACAGCTCCACTCTGGCGAAGAAGTGGTGGTTAAAGTGCAGCGACCTGGACTCAAGAAGCTGTTTGACATTGATCTAAAAATTCTCAAGGGTATTGCCCAGTATTTTCAGCGCCACCCCGATTGGGGCCCCGGTCGAGATTGGCTCGGCATCTACGAAGAGTGTTGCCGCATTCTCTATGAGGAAATCGACTACCTCAACGAAGGCCGTAATGCAGATTTGTTCCGGCGTAACTTTAGAGAATTTGACTGGGCGAATGTACCGCGCGTTTTTTGGCGGTATGCCTCCAAACGCGTGTTGACCCTGGAGTATATGCCAGGCATCAAAATCAGCAACTACGAAGCCCTAGAAGCAGCTGGCATTGAGCGTAAGACCGTCGCTCGGCTGGGGGCAGAGGCTTATCTACATCAGCTTTTGACGGATGGATTTTTCCATGCTGACCCTCACCCAGGTAACATTGCGGTCAACGCAGCGGGAGAGCTGATTTTTTATGATTTCGGGATGATGGGTCAAATTCAGCCCCTCACGCGAGAGCGCCTCATGCAGACCTTTATGGGCGTCGCACAGCGCGATGCAAACAAGGTCATGAATTCTTTGGTTGAGTTAGGGGCGCTGTCTTCTGTGTCAGATATGGGGCCTGTGCGGCGGTCTATCCAGTACATGCTGGATAACTTTATGGACAAGCCCTTTGAGAATCAGTCTATTGCTCAAATCAGCGATGATTTGTACGATGTTGCATACAACCAGCCGTTTAGGTTCCCCGCGACCTTTACCTTTGTGATGCGAGCATTTTCTACTCTAGAGGGTGTTGGCAAGGGATTAGATCCAGACTTTAACTTTATGGAGGTTGCAAAGCCTTTTGCAGCGGAACTTATGACCAATGGTAATTTGTCAGGACGTGATGATGGGAGTGGTGGGCTACTGGGGGAACTCAGTCGTCAGGCGGCTCAGGTGGGTAGCTCTGCGTTTGGTTTACCACGGCGCTTAGAGGATACCCTCGATAAACTCGAGCAGGGCGACATCCGAGTTCGGGTACGCTCTATAGAGACAGATCGTGCTCTACGGCGCATTAGTAACGTCAATATGGGGACGAACTACGTTCTTTTGGTTGCAACCTTTACCTTATCGGCTACTATTTTGTTGGTGAACCAATTTGTGTGGCCTGCGGCGATCGCCGCATTAATAGCTGCGGGATTAGGGATTGTCTTGGTGCGGCACCTGCTGCGAATTGATCGGTACGAACGGATGCTGTAGAAGAACGCATGAAACTTCGGTTTGTTGGCTTAAGTGATCGAGGATTGGTGCGAGCTGCCAATCAAGACTCCTATTGCGTGGACGATCCTCAAGGCCGATTTTTCATTGTTGCAGACGGCATGGGAGGGCACGCAGGCGGCGAAGAAGCCTCCCGTCTGGCAACTTGCGCAATCCGAGACTTTTTAGAAAAGAACTGGCATAAAGACTTAGAACCTGCGACGTTACTCCGAGACGCGTTTATTCAGGCCAACCGAAGCATTTTACAAAGCCAAAAGATTTCCCCAGAGCAGGGCGATATGGGTACCACTGCTGTAGTGGTTATTTTTTCACAAGCTCACGGTCCTTGGTGCGCCCATGTCGGTGATTCTCGACTTTATCGTTTCCGCAATCAGCAGCTAGAGCAGGTTACTGAAGACCATACCTGGGTTGCCCAGGCGGTTCGAGCCAGAATCTTGACGCTGGATCAGGTTCGACTTCACCCGTGGCGACACGTCTTATCTCAATGTTTAGGCCGTCAGGAACTGAACCAAATTGATGTACAGCCCATTGACCTGAGCAGCGGCGATGTGCTGCTGCTGTGCAGTGATGGTCTGACAGAAGAAGTGACGGATGAGGCGATCGCCCAGATGCTGCAACTGAAGGCTGGTCTTTCCTGTAATGAAGCCGCAGGCTCACTTATTACTGAAGCAAAAATTAATGGCGGGCAAGATAACATTACGGTCGTGCTGGTGGC
>JANNDV010000087.1:0-6335 GCA_031387975.1 Acaryochloridaceae cyanobacterium OTE_75_metabat_521
AACGTAAACCATGGCTGCAAAAGTTGAAATTTATACCTGGGCAACCTGTCCATTTTGCCTTCGGGCAAAGCACCTTCTTGCGAGCAAGGGCGTAGAATTTACCGAATATAGCGTTGATGGCGACGAAGCCGCTCGAACGGCGATGGCTCAGCGAGGCGATGGTCGGCGCTCGGTACCCCAAATTTTTATTGATGATGTCCATGTGGGCGGCTGTGACGATATCCATGCGCTAGATAGACAGGGTAAACTAGATGGCTTACTCAATGCTTGAGGCATGCCGCTAAAGGATTATCCCTGTGAAACTCGCATTTATTGTAGACCCGATTTCGAGGTTAGATCCCGGACACGATACGAGCGTCGCCCTGATGGAGGCAGCGCAAAATCAGGGTCATGAGGTTTGGTTTACCCAAGCGGAAGATCTTCAGGTTGTAGACGGCAAAGCCTGGGCGCTGCTTCAGCCGATCGCCTTAGAACCTATCCCGCTTGTGGATGGGCTTTGGCAGGTACCTCAGCCCTGGTGCGCTGTAGGAGAACCTGTGCGATCGCCCCTAGACCAGATGGACGCGATATTTATGCGAAAGGATCCGCCTGTTTCGACCGCGTATCTTTATGCAACCTACATTCTTGATTTTGTAGACCCACAGAAAACCCTGGTAGTAAACCATCCCCACGGGTTACGCGCCGCCAATGAGAAGATGTTTGCGCTCCAGTTTACGGACGCGATTCCTGAGACCATCGTGACCCAAAATAAGCAAACTATTCGAGCATTTGTGGAAGCAAAAGGGTTGGCGGTGCTAAAGCCTTTAGGCGGCAAAGCAGGGGAAGGGATTTTGCTAATGGAGGCAGGCGATCGCAATCTCAACTCGCTGGTCGAAATTAGCACCTTTCAGGGACAGCTTCCGGTGATGGTGCAAGAGTATCTCCCTCAGGCAACGGAGGGCGACAAACGCATTATTCTGCTGGATGGTGAACCCATTGGAGCCGTCAACCGAATCCCCACGGGCAAAGAATTTCGCGGCAATATGGCGACGGGTGGACGAGTGGCACAGTCTGACCTCACAGCGCGTGAGCAGCAAATTTGTGCTCAGCTTGCCCCAACGCTGCAAAAAAATGGGCTAATATTTGTGGGCATTGATGTCATTGGAGGGTACCTCACTGAAATCAATGTGACGAGTCCCACAGGGATCCGAGAAATTGATCGGTTAGATGACGTGCGCCTCGGCAATCGCGTCATGGAATGGCTACAACATGAAAACAAACGAGGTTATCGACAGATCTAATGGACAAGCAGCAGCAGCAGCCTACGGTTCTGGTAACGGGCGGTGCCGGATATATTGGCTCCCATGCGGCCTTGGCGCTGAAGGAAGCAGGCTATCGAGTCGTTGTGCTGGATAATTTGGTCTACGGGCACAGGGATATTGTTGAGTCTGCTTTAGAGGTTGAATTTGTCGAGGGGGATATCGGCGATCGCGTGGTTCTCGATCAGGTCTTTGCCACCTATCCCATTAGTGCGGTAATCCACTTTGCAGCCTATGCCTACGTGGGCGAATCGGTCACAAACCCCGCCAAGTATTATCGCAATAACGTGGTGGGTACGCTGACCTTGCTAGAGGCGATGGTACAGGCAGAAGTCTTTAAGATTGTGTTCTCTTCGACCTGTGCCAGCTATGGCAACCCCCACCAAATTCCCATCCCTGAAGATCATCCCCAGTCGCCCATCAACCCTTATGGGATGAGCAAACTCATGGTGGAGCAAATTCTAGAAGATTTTGATCGCGCCTATGGACTGCGCTCGGTGCGGTTCCGCTACTTTAATGCGGCAGGTGCAGACCCTCAGGGGCGCTTAGGCGAAGATCACGACCCTGAAACCCATCTCATCCCCTTGGTGCTGCTGACGGCTCTGGGGCAGCGAGATCACATTACGGTATTTGGCACGGACTACAAAACGCCTGACGGTACCTGCATTCGAGACTATATCCACGTCACCGATCTGGCCGATGCCCATGTGTTAGGGCTTCAGTATCTCTTGGATGATGGTGAGACATCGGTATTTAATTTAGGCAATGGCGATGGATTCTCGGTTAAAGAGGTGATCACGGCAGCTAAAGAAGTAACGGGTCTTGCGATCGCCGTTGAGGAAGGCCCCCGTCGTGCAGGAGATCCGGCTATCTTGATTGGGAGTGCGACCAAAGCCCGCAAGGTTTTAGGATGGGATCCTCAATATAGCCAGATTGAGGTTATTTTAAGTCACGCATGGCAATGGCATCAAAAGCGTCATGGCGTTTTGAATGAGGTTAAGCCGTAAGGTTAAGCAATCGTATTTAGGTCTATGGCGGTGGAACCGTCGGGTTCGCTGGCAACATGCGCTTTAAGGTAAGCCTGCACCAAAGCCTGTAAATCCTGCCGCTTTAGCTCTCGAATTTGGTCGGGCTGCTGAGCATCGTCAACGAATAAGAAACTATCGACGGTCTCAAAGGAGAAAAACTGAAATAAAAGCTGCACAACCGGAACGGGAGCTGCAATGAGTTCGTCTGACTGACCCACTTTTGTGGCATCGCTCAGGTTCCCGTAAGCATAGAGCACCGTTTTTTGAAGGTCTTCTTGGGTGCGGTGCTGAAGGGTTGTGACCTGCCACTGCGCCTCAAAATTTTGCAGAATGTAATACTCGGTGTGGGTTAGCCCTTGTGCGATCTCACCCAAGGCGATCGCCACAACCTGAATGCCTGCCTGCGTAACCTCATCCGCCGGAGCATCCACAATTAACGCCCGAATTTGAGCCTGTAAATCCATCAGAAATCCTTAGCTTTGCTCGTTCTAGGCACCTTAGAACAGACTATCCGCCGCTGCAAGGGTTCCCTAGCATTGCTAACAGCCTTTTAAATTACAGTTTTGTGCCACATTCTGGGCAAAATCGATTGTGAAGCGTATTTTTTGCGCCGCAGCCGCTGCAATAAACCAGTTCGGCTGCACGGTCAAGCACCCGCTCAGGGAGTCCCAGCATTTGGGAATTATTTTTACCTGGTGCAACCATCGGGTAGCAGTTTTCATCGCGGGTAACGTGGGCATCAAGCAGAACTGGGCCATCATGGGCTAACATTTCGGCGATCGCTCCTTCCAGTTCATCTCGATGGCTAATTACCATCCCTTTAATCCCAAAGGCTTCTGCCAACTTTACAAAGTTGGGCACGCCGTTCTCCATATTGGAATTAGAATAGCGCTCTCCGTAAAAAGCCTGCTGCCACTGGCGCACCATGCCCTGCCAGAAATTGTTAATAATAACCGTTTTGACCTTGATCCCGTACTGTGCCAAGGTGCCCAGCTCTTGCAAATTCATCTGAAAGCTGGCATCTCCGCTAATACAGATCACCTGATGATTGGGTAATGCCACCTGTGCGCCCATGGCGGCTGGCATTCCAAAGCCCATCGTGCCCAGGCCAGCGCTAGAAATCCACTGGCGAGGACCATTTTTTAAAAACTGAGCCGACCACATCTGGTGCTGACCCACATCGGTGGTGTAGTAGGCATCAGGTGCCTGCTGCCCTAAGCCGACAATCACTTCTTGGGGCGATAGCTTTCCGTCAGGATGAGGCACCACCAAAGGATAGTCCTCTCGCCAGCGGTGAATCCGCGCTAGCCATGCTTGGGTATCGGGCTTTTCAGAAGCGTCTAAATCTTGAGAGAGCTTTAGCAGCGCCTGTAAAACGGGCTTTACGCTGCCTACAATGGGCACTTCTGGCCCACGATTTTTGCCTACCTCAGCGGGATCAATATCAATATGGATGACCTTTGCCCGAGATGCAAACTCCTCCAGCTTGCCTGTAACGCGGTCATCAAACCGAGCGCCGACCGCAATGAGTAGGTCGCATTCGGTCACAGAAAAGTTGGCGTAGGCTGTGCCGTGCATACCCAGCATTCCCAAGCCCAGCGGATGGCGTTCGTCAAAGGCACCTTTCCCCATCAGGGTGGTGGTAACGGGGATTTGAAAGCGCTCTGCGAGTTCTTTTAGCTCGGCGTGGGCATTGGCGGTAATGGCTCCCCCACCCACGTACAGCAGGGGCTGTTTGGCAGCCTGAATCAGCTTGAGCGCATTGGCAATCTGACGACTATTGCCACGGACGGTCGGCCGATAGCCAGGTAAATTGACCTGACCTGGCTCCACCGCTTCATAGTCAAATTCTTGAAGGCCAATATCTTTGGGCACATCCACCAAGACAGGGCCTGGACGACCTGTCGCCGCAATATGAAAGGCTTCTGCAACAATACGAGCAATATCTTTTGGGTCGCGCACCACGTAGGAGTGCTTTACGATGGGCAGCGTTATGCCAAAAATATCGGTTTCCTGAAAGGCATCACTACCAATGACGTTGCTGGGCACTTGACCCGTAATGACCACCATGGGAATGGAATCCATGTGAGCCGTGGCAATACCCGTTACAAGGTTCGTGGCACCAGGGCCTGAGGTGGCAAAGCAAACCCCTACTTTACCCGTCGCTCTGGCATAGCCGTCTGCGGCATGGGCCGCGCCCTGTTCGTGGCGCACCAAAATGTGACGGATATCGCCCCGTTCTTCTGCGCGATAGATTTCATCGTAGATGGGCAGAATTGCGCCGCCGGGATAGCCAAAAATATGCTCAACGCCGTGGCGCTTTAAACTATCAAGCAGGGCAAATGCTCCGGTTGCACGCACGGTCAAAACCTCTCCAGACAATCGTGAATTTGAAAGTTTTTTTGAAAGTTTTAAGTCAAGCAAAATAATCTAAAGGCGCGTAGGGGCAAGGTATACAGTGCAAATGCCTAAAATTTTGCTCAGACCTTGAGGACAGATTCTAAGTGTAGTGTTTTATACAGGGTCTGTCGAGAAATTTAGGCACGCCCTGACATGAGTTGCCTGAATGTTACAGCCCTTAAAGAGTGACTAGGGATCTTGATAGGCTCCCTCTTGGAGAACCTGCCGCGTCCTGCGCCATGACCACAGGCCGATGCTGCAAACGAGGATGCCAATGGCGAGCAGAACCCCGCGAACCGAAGACGTTGCATCTGCCAAAAGTGCGGCGATCGCCAAGGGTAGACTCAGCGCAATATTAATGACGTTATTTTGTACCCCAAATACCTTACCGCGCATATCCGGGAGCGTTTGGGTTTGAATGAGGGTCTGCATAGGCACCCCCACAAAGGCAGCGCCAAAACCCAACAGTACGCTCAGTAGCAAAATCAGCCATAGCTGGGTGGCAAAGAAAAAGCTGATTAAAACAAACCCCATACTCAAGAACCCGATGAGCGGAAGGGGCCAGTGATTGAGGCGATCGCCCCACTGACCCAACAGCGCCGCGCCCAAGATCAGCCCAACTCCTGCACAGGAAAGAATAAAGCTGAACTCTCGTTGATTCTCATTAATCGTCTTTAAAAATCCTGGCGCAAGGGCAATTAGCGCAGCTAAAACACTGTACAAAATCGCAAGCTGCACCATCGCGTTGCTCAAAAGGCGATTTTTCTGAATGTACCTCAGCCCCTGTTTAAATTCTTTCCAGGGATGCTGTGGCTTAGCATCCACAGGCTTATCGTCTTCGATGGGCAGCAAGGCCAACACAACAGCCGCCGCAATATAGAGACCGCCCACCAAAAATGCACCGCCATAGGTTCCGCCCCAGCCGTTCGCCCAGCCCAGCAGAACCGGACAAACCGCAAATCCGACCACAAACGAACCGATCATGGTGGTGCTAAAGAGGGCATTGGCAGGCATGAGAAGCTTCCGCTCGACTAAAACTGCAATGGTTGCCTGCTCTGCGGGGGCAAAAAACTGCGTCAGGATAGATTCTCCTAGAGCAATGAGCAACAGAAACAATAGCTGCTTTGGACAAAGCGGAATCATAAACGTCATGATTCCTCGCCCCAGATTACTCGCCCACAGAATTTGCTTTTTCGACCAACGATCTACAAAAATGCCAGCGGCAAACCCCAGAAAGACCGCCGGCAGGGTATTCGCCATCATGACGGATGCCTTCGCGGTGTTTTCTGGAAAGTCCGGCGTAATATAGTGAATCACCAAATCAATCAGCAGGACAAAAAAAATCTTGTCGGCAATTTGTGAAACAATCTGGCCTATCCATAGAATCACAAAGGGACGGTTTTGCATCAAGGCGCGGTAGCCTTTGCCGCTGCCTGGAGGCTGAAATTCAGGGACTGACTCAGAAGTTGACATAGACAATATTGACAATAGAGGCGAGATGGATGAAATCTAACGGAATCGCTCGATAGAATGGCGATATCTCAATGATGAGTATCGCATACCCAGTCCAAGGCTTTAGCCTGATTGGGCTTCAGACAATATCCTTAAA
>JANNDV010000102.1:0-9136 GCA_031387975.1 Acaryochloridaceae cyanobacterium OTE_75_metabat_521
GATTTAATAAGATCCAGAATTGTTTAGAGTCGATACGCCTTACACTCCCTCATCCCCTTTCTTATAGCCGAAGGCTTTACCCCTTCTCCCGCCTTGGGAGAAGGGGAACAAGATTCTTCTTACTCCCCTCTCCCGTTCTGGGAGAGGGGCTGGGGGAGAGGGTCAAAGTTGGAGGTTATTAAATCTTTGATCCTAAGAGCGCATTTCAACCTGCGTAGGCAGGTTCTGTTCTTGTAGCCGCGATTTCAATCGCTGGGGTTATTAAATCTACGATCCTAATTGATTATTCATCCTTAAGTTCGGTGGCAAGCTTGTCCAGCCGATCATTTGCATCTTTGGCGAAACGAAAGCAAAGGATGCTGGCTCCGACTCCGGTGGAAGCGGTGAGGCTTCCTTCTGGGATATGACCGACTAGGATCTGCACTGCACCGACAACGCTCATAAAGGCGCTGGCGGCAGTGATACCCAAGGCTATGTCAAAGCTGACACGGGCTTGGCGACGGCGTTCGCGGTAGATTTGGATACGTTCTTGCTCAAGGGCATGGATAGGATCGGAGGGAGTCAAGTTCATAGCGATCATTCCTGTGATGCGTTGAATGAAGATCAAGGTGTTAAATGGAATTAGATCAAGGTTGTCGAGGCGATGTGTGCTTCCCCTGTGCCCAGCACCAACAGCAAGCATCCATAATCGTCCATTCCTCAATCAGTCGCTGATGCTCTGGCGTATAGCCCACGTTTAGCAAAAAATCTCGAATCAAAACCCAGTTCCAAAAGACCTTACGACCATAAGGGAACTGCCACCAGTAAAGCGGTGAAGGCAATTTAGAGCGCAATTCCACCCGCTGCTGTTTGCGAATGTCCAGTCGCTGTTCAAGTTTGTCGCTGCTGATAGCCGGAAATTCTCGGATAATGATTTTTGACACTGAAAATCCTCCTAATAGGATTGATGTTGTTGTAGGAGGGGCGATAGCCTTGGGTCGGGAAAACTTTCGGGCTGTCGGCTCCTATAAAATTTGAAGGTCGGGAAACGCTTCCGATAAAGGCTTTGGGATTGATATTTAGAATCGCAAAACAGACCCTGAAATAGGATTTTGGTGAATAAAAATCCCAATCTTTACAGCTCGTTACCGAATCCCTTGGAGATCTTGGACTGCTTCCCTCTCCTAATAACCTTTAATTCCCCTAACTGGTTTAGATAAATACCGCTCAACTTGCCCTGTTTGACTTGCCTTTCAGTGCGTCTAACCGTTTTCACAAAAGGTAGCCAATAATCTTCCCCAAACTGACCATCAGAAGCTGCGAGCCTTATCCCCTCGTTTTCCAAGGCTTGAAGAGCTGTTAATTCAGTAGAGCAAGTGAATTTAAAGTTTGATGGCTCTAACCATCGCTCTGAATTCTCTACAAAAGCACGATACCGCTCAGTTTTTCCTCTAACCCTTGGACTTCCGGTATACCCACTAGCTTGCAAGCCAATTTTTAGCAAGTCTCTCTCACAAGCCACCATCCAAAATCCTGGGCAGGGAATTTGAGTTTGGAGATCTGAACGAAGCCAAACTTCTTGAGCCAGTCTAAAAAAAGCTACTGCTCTCTCTGCCAAAGGTTTGTTGTGGATTTTGTCTGTAAAAGTCAGTTCAGCTAAATGTTCTGTCCGGTTCAACAGATAGTATTTGAGCCATAGTCCTACAGCCCTATACGAACGCCTCAAGTACTCAAAAAATTGACCCGGTGGCGTTGAATCGTTCCATTCTGGGTTAACCCCAGCTCCATGCCTCATATAAAGATCTGGCAGATCCCGAATAGCCCTAACACAAGTTTCAAGTGTCCAAACATGCTCTAAATCTTGGATATCACCAAGTCCCGCTAAATCCCTGCTAATCCCAGTTTCATCACTCATTGCTCAAAACTCCACAAAAACGCTTTTGGGCTTAATTGCATAGAGTAGGTACTCAGCAGCACCCGCTTATCATGTCCGGTCTGCTCTGCCAGTGCGATGGGGTTAATGCCATTTGCTAAAGCGTGAGAGATTACTGAATGCCTTATACAATAGGGTCTACGGTACTCGATACGACACTGTTCAAGAATGGCCTTCCATGCCCTTGCTCTAAAACGATGGTCATCAATGGGCAAACCCTTTGGGCTAGAAAACACCAGGTCATCGGGTTTAGGTTTGATGGCTGCGTGGCGAAGCTTGCGTGACGATAGTCGTTCGTCCAACATCTTTGCCACAGCAGGGCTAAGCATGACCCACCCAGATCTTCAGCTCATCGTGTAGCATTTGCACAAGTGCCATCGGAGTCGATGCCGTCCATCGTGGTTCTCAATTGTGACTGCTGAAATAGCGGAGTAAATTTCGGGGTAAGTTTAACGCCTCAAACAACCCTTAACGGCCTAATCTCATTGTCTTATTGACATCAAAAACGACCTTCAGAAGTCGTTTAAAACTCCTAAAAGCCTTACTGTATATGTTTCCCCAACCAATGGACACATCCCGACTCGAACGGGAGACCCCCACGATGTCAACGTGGTGCTCTAACCAACTGAGCTATGCGTCCGTAGATAACTAAACTACCATAGGCTTTGTGAAGTTGCAAACGGATAAAACCAGAAGCAATGGCTCCAAAGCATTAGCCGGCCAAGATAATACGAAAATTGGAGCGCGGACTTTACGGCAAAACTGAGCCAAGCACCGACGGCTTTGAGCTAAAATTGAGGCTCTGACGGTATAGAGTTTGACCAAAACCATGAGCCAAGGCACGTTGTTCGATAAAGTTTGGGAGCTGCACACAGTGCGAACCTTACCTTCTGGTCAAACCCAACTGTTTATTGGCCTGCACCTGATCCATGAGGTAACGACCCCTCAAGCCTTCGCAATGCTCAAGGATCGCGGTCTTCAGGTACTTTATCCAGAGCGTACCGTCGCAACTGTTGACCACATTGTGCCGACCGAAAACCAGGCACGTCCCTTTGCAGATCCGCTTGCAGAAGCCATGATGCAGGCGTTAGAACAAAACTGTCAGCAGCACAACATTCGTTTTTATAACGTAGGGTCTGGCAATCAAGGAATTGTCCACGTCATAGCGCCCGAACTAGGGCTAACCCAGCCCGGAATGACCATTGCCTGTGGTGATAGCCATACCTCAACCCATGGAGCCTTTGGGGCGATCGCATTTGGAATTGGCACCAGCCAGGTTCGGGATGTCTTGGCCTCTCAGACTCTTGCCTTAGCAAAGCTAAAGGTTCGCCGCGTAGAAGTGAATGGAACGCTGCAACAGGGCGTTTATGCCAAAGACGTGATTTTGCACATCATTCGCAAGCTCGGCGTACAGGGTGGCGTGGGTCATGCCTATGAATTTGCAGGCACCACTTTTGAGCAGATGAATATGGAAGAGCGCATGACCGTCTGCAATATGGCGATCGAAGGCGGCGCACGATGTGGGTATGTTAACCCCGATCAGGTTACGTTTGACTATCTTAAAGACCGTGAGTTTGCACCATCAGGAGCCGACTGGGAGAAAGCCGTAAGTTGGTGGGCAAGCCTTAAGAGCGAAACCGATGCAGTCTATGACGATGTGGTGGTGTTTAACGGGGCTGAGATTGCGCCTACCATCACCTGGGGCATTACGCCCAGTCAGGGGATTGGCGTAGATGAAACCATTCCCGTCCCGGGGGCGCTCCCCGAAGCCGAGCGCCCCATTGCCCAAGATGCCTATCAATACATGGATTTAGCGCCAGGAATTCCGATTTTGGGGACTAAGATTGACGTTTGCTTTATCGGGAGCTGTACGAATGGACGCATTAGCGACCTACGGGAGGCGGCAAAGATCGCTCAAGGACATCAGGTGGCAGCGGGCATTAAAGCGTTTGTGGTGCCTGGGTCAGAACAAGTTAAGCAGCAGGCAGAGGCAGAGGGTTTAGATCGGGTTTTTGTGGCGGCAGGGTTTGAGTGGCGCGAACCAGGCTGTTCGATGTGCTTAGCCATGAACCCAGATAAATTAGAAGGCCGTCAGATGAGCGCATCGTCGTCAAATCGTAACTTTAAGGGGCGGCAGGGTTCTGCTTCAGGGCGGACGCTGCTGATGAGTCCAGCGATGGTGGCAGCGGCGGCAATTGCGGGGCAGGTTACGGACGTGCGGCAGTTACTTTAATAAAACGTAAAGCTTGCGTCATCGTCGATCCGAGCTTTATTGTTGTAAACCCTTCTACAGTGGAGGGCAAAGAACCAGTTGTGTAACCAGGGAAAAATTGCGATGGTTGGTACTGCACCTTTTGCGGTTTGGTTAATTCCTGCACCTAGCGATCGCCGCTGGCTGTCGAAGGTGATTCAAGACTACGCCGCAGAGTATAGTACCCCTGTCTTTGAACCCCACGTTACGCTCTATAGCGGTGAGGTTCAGTCATCAGAAAACCTGCAAGCGATTGTTTCTGAGTCGATTGCTTTGGCTCCACCCATTACGCTAGAAGTGATGGGGCTAAACTATACCGCCGATTTTTTTAAGACTGGGTTTATTGCGTTTGCGTCTGTTGAACGTCTGTCTCAACTTTCTTGTGCCATTCGAGATCGGCTGTCTGCGCCGAAGGAATATCTTTTAGACCCTCATCTCAGCCTGATTTATAAAGATATCCCCATTGAGCAAAAGCGATTGGCAATGCTGCGCTTTATAGTATCTGTACAAACTATTACCTTTGATACGGTCAAGGTGGTCAGACCTGGGTCTGAAGGCTGGTCAGATGTGGCGCACTGGACAGAGCAATATCGGTATAGTCTCGCGCAGTCTGCACCTGTGGGTTAAATGGGCTGATTAGAGAGGCTGGCAAGTGGGGCAGTAGTAATATCGTCGTGCCCCTGCAATGTCTTTCACAATCGGGGTGCCGCATACAAAACAGGGCTGGTTGGCGCGGCTAAAGACCCAGTGGCGGTACTGCGATCGCCGTAATCCTCTTGCTTTCAAAGTTGCCGCCATCTCAAGGTCATTGGTAATGCCGCCCGTTTGGTAAGACCGCAGCGGAATGGCGATCGCCGCTTCTGCTAGGTCAAACAACTGCGCCTCCGAGCAGTCCATAGGTCGTCGTGATGGATGTACCCGTGCCACAAACGGGATCTCGCTGCGAAGGTAGTTTCCGAGTCCTGCCAGAAAATGCTGGTCTAACAGCAGGGTGGTGAATCGACGGCGGAAGAAGGCGGGTTTCACGAGGCGAGACTGAATGGTTTCGATGGTAATCGCGTCGCTCAATACGTCTGGTCCTAGGCGCGTGAGAAAGGGATGGGTGGCGATCGCCGCTTCATCCAGCACTTCAATATCTGAGGCGCTGTAAAGCAGCGCCGATTTACGGGAGTTGTGAATGGCTAACCGAAGCTGCCGATTGGTTTGAGGGTAGCTATAGGCACTTCTCATGACCCATTTTCCGTAGAGCTGGTTGTGGCTATAGATGCTGAGTCCATTGCCAAAGCGGGTTAAAAGCGCTTTACCTTTTGGCTCTACGGCAATAATTTTTTGGGCTGTAAAGGCTGCTTCGTAGTGCTTGAGATGATCGAAGGCAAACCACACTTCTTTGACAGGGTGATGGACGAGCGCCGCCGCAATTTTATCGGCAGCTCGCTTAATTTCGGGACCTTCTGGCATGAATAGTAAGCATTGGAGGGAATGACTTCCAACACTGTAGTCTAAAACTCATTCTGGCAGTACGGGACAGCCAAAAGCGTCAGGGTTTCAGAAAGATTGAGACGGGTTTAGAAACTAGCAAAAATCGCCCAATATTTTGAGGGCACCTCGAGAAAAGATTTTCTTAAAGAATGGGGTTGACATTAGCGGTACAAACGCCTTGAAAAATCTAAATGAACTAATTTGAAGTGAAAGTGGTTGCGAAATGGCTGCTCTAATCTTGCTTTGTCCCCTGATTGAGCAATTTAGACACACTGAGCCTGCATAGTCTGATGTTCCTTTTTATTCCAAAATAGATACCGCTTGAGGTTATAGGCCAAATCTTTCAACCCGAGTTGAGCGCTTACCCGCTTTATCCCAATGCAGCGAACCAGTTTACCCCCCATCCCCATCACCCATGCGCCAAAGACATGCTCGACTTTGGCACGCACCTTCGATTTTTCCCGATTCGTTGTTTTTTGTGCCTCTGTTAGGATCAAAGACTTAATAACCTCCAACTTTGACCCACTCCCCCACCCCCTCTCCCAGAACGGGAGAGGGGAGTAAGAAGAATCATGTTCCCCTTCTCCCGCCTTGGGAGAAGGGGTTAGGGGATGAGGGAGTGTAAGGCGTATCGACTCTAAACAATTCTGGATTTTATTAAATCCACGATCCTTAGCGGATGGTTGCGATACCCCCTTTCATGAATTTGACTGCGATAGCCCCCTAGCTCAAGCGCCTCTTCTAGCGCTTGACTGCGGTAGGCACTATCCGCCCAAATCTCATCGGCTTCATTGTCTGCATCTAAGACCTGGCAAAACTGTTGTGAGTCATGGACGGATGCGTCGGTGACGCTGTGATTACGGATAAACCCATACTCCGCATTGATATTGACATGATTTTTGTAACCGAAGTGACACTCCCCGTTCTTCTTCGTCCACCGTGCATCGGTGTCTTTCTGGGACAGTTTATGGGTGTTCTCTTCCCATTCGGGTGGGATTTCTCCCTGCTTAATCTGTTTGTTTTCTTCTCGGTTATTGCGTTGGATAGGGACGGGTACCAGGGTCGCATCTATAATCTGGACCGCTTTTGGCTGCATATCCACAGCGCTCTAGAAACGCATTGAAGCGATGGGGCTGAGTCCTACAAAGCGGCGAAATGACACGCGGTCATGGGTTTGATATTCGAGGGCTTCATCGCTGAGGTTATATAGTTGTTGCACAATCAGCAGTTTGAACACTAGCAATGGGTCTATCGGTTTGCGCCCTGCTTTACTTTTGCGTTCTTGAGTTGGCAATTGCTCAAGACAGCTGCGAAACTCGTCCCACGGGATAATCCCATTGAGTTCGCTCAAGAAGTCTTTTCGTGCCTCCAGTTTCTGAAGGCGCTTTTCAGCTCTGCCGAAGCTCTTTTCCATAGTTTCAGGCATTCCTATGCTCTCTTAAGTCTCTATTCTCTTGCCTCCATCGCCTATGCACTAGAGCTGTTGCTTTATAAAAAGACCTGAGACTCGGTCATGTTCTAGATCTGTTGGATTGGAATTAAACAGCACAACCAAACTCAAAGCGATTAATGAATAATTCAATTACAACATCATGCATCACAATTGATTTAGAAAAACAAATCGTTTTTCGAGCTAATCCCTTAATCCGTGTACGGAAGGTTAATTGTTTGCGCTCAATTTTTGTGGTATTGCGCTTGCCCTAGAATTGCCAGATAATCCTAATTCTTAATCAGGGTATTCTGCTTAAAGAAGACTTTTATCAAGAATTCAACCCCCCAGTTACATTAAGAGGATTTTATGGGCGCGCATCCTTACTGGTACTACATAAAATATCAGGCTGATCTCACTACAGCATTACAAACGCTACGAGAGCAGGAGTTTCAGGCTGGTCGGTATAATCCTGTCGTATCCTTCGATTTTCCAATTACAGAACAAACGCCTTCTCCTGGAGCACAGCACCCATCTATTGAAGCTGCGCTAGAAGCCGCCGATGAAGAAGGAACCCGTTCAATTCTCGATATTTTCCGAATCTCAGATACGCCGTATCCACTCTCAGGCGATGAGCTTGATCTAGAAATGCTCGCTGAAGAAAATATAGACGCGTTGTATAATGCGGCTTTTCCACTTTCTTCGGCAGAAATGCTGGTTTTATTTGGGACTGAGCAGCCTACGCATGAAATGATTGAATCAGTCATTGTTGACGACTCGATAGACTCTGAAATATCAGAAGATTTCTGGGACAGTATTGACAGAGGCAGCGCCAGATATATCGTGGTTTACGAAGCAAGTCAGCCCGTCGAAATCTTTTTTGTTGGCTACTCTTTTGATTGACATGGCTCAATAGCCAGAGAGCATTCTGAATAATGCTTGCCCTCACAAACGCGACACAGCAAAGTCTACCTGCGCAAGATTTGACTGTGTCGCTACAGTGGTAGCTTGGGTTGAGGGCACGAAACCCAAGATTTAACCGATGGAGTACCGCAGAGCCAGAATAACGGGCGGCACCTATTTTTTTACGCTGGTGACGCACCATCGGCGATCGTTTTTGTGTGAATCTTATTCTGTTAATTTGCTCAGACGGTCTTTCTGGTACGTGATGCAGCGCCATCCATTTGCGATCGATGCGGTGGTCATCTTGCCTGAGCATCTGCACTGCATTTGGACTTTGCCGGAGGGTGATTCAGATTATTCGATGCGCTGGCGGTTGATTAAGTCGTTTTTTTCGCGTCGATGCGGGGATGAGGTGCGCGGAAGCGTTTCGGCTTCAAGACGGGACAAGAAGGAGCAGGCGGTGTGGCAGCGTCGATTTTGGGAGCACTGCATCCGAGATGAGCGGGATTGGAGACGGCATGTAGAGTATATCCATTACAATCCGGTACGGCATGGGTTGGTGAAGGCACCGAAGGATTGGGAGTATTCCAGTTTTCACAAGTATGTGCGAGAAGGGAAGTATGACGTGATGTGGGGGGCGGATACTTCGCTTGATGTGGAAGATGGATTTGAGTGAATCGTTGGGGGGTATGGGTTTCGTGCCTCAACCCAACCTACCATTACTGATCAACGTCTAGCATCAAAAGATTGGACTCAATGGAGAAAACCGGTTGATCTAATTGAGTCATGGACGAATCTAGATTTTCTTTCAAGTCTTTCTGATGATGTGGAAAGAAGAATTGAAGCAAATGCAAATTTTCAGGTTTACACACCTACATCTCCACTACTAGCGGAAGCTGCACTACCACAGTCGGTACTCTTCCTCGAACTCCCCATTGGGCATGATAGTACGGTCGATAATAATGCATCCCTCTTCACTATGCGTGAAGTCGAAAAGATTAACCCCCTTCAAAGTAGCTTGAGGGGACTGTAAATTAGTTTGTGTCAAAGGTCAAAACAGGATCTAATAGACAAACTAACGGAGACACGACCGATGACCTTTAGACCGGAACTGATAGACGAATTGCTCAAAGATTACCATCAACCCCAAGATCTGATGGGA
>JANNDV010000114.1:0-11431 GCA_031387975.1 Acaryochloridaceae cyanobacterium OTE_75_metabat_521
AGGGTGAATATTCACCTCAATCACCCCTGGGTCGGGCGTAATTTGGAACCCCTCAATACCGGAATTCATCGGCGCACTGTACCCTTCTAAACGCACCGGACAGTTTAGCGTTGCTGCCGTTTGCTCTAGGGCATTTACCAAATCTGCAAAGGCGATCGCAGAGGCAAACGGCGGAATAAACACAGACACCATTCCATCTCGTACCTCAACGGCAAGGGAAACCTGAATAGTATTAGGGGGCATTACTTTTGCCGCCTCCTTTTCGAGGGTCACGACATTAGATAAAGGCGCGTTGATTTCCCATGCAAGTGCTTCAGGTCGATCAATATCGCTTAAGGGCAGACGCATCCCAATTGGGGTTTGGCCTGGGCGCAGCACAAACGGGACTTTTCCGTAAGGTTCACCCCCGTGAGTCCAGATACACGAGGCCCAATGCCAGCGTTTAGAGCTGGGCTGACCGTATTCATCGGCATCATCGACTGCCAGCAGCGGTAAAACAAATCCAGTAATTGCCCCTTCATCCCATTCCCAGGCAGCAACAATAAGGTCTTCACCTAGGCCAAGCTGCTGGACTAGCCCCTGCACAAAAGCCTTGGCATCCGATGGTTGATGATTGTAGCGCTGATTTTCGTGAGCCATCAATGCAAAATTTTGCCAGAGCGGACGTCTATCTGCTCTCCAGAAGCAGCCAAAAGCCCAGCGAGGGTAGGGTTCACCAGGGTATAGTTTGCCCATGCCGTACTGCAATAAAAATCCTGGAGGTGCAAAGCTCGCCGCCAGCTTGTGCAATAGCTCTACCGCAACCTGACGCTTATGATCGCCAAGCGCCGAGATATACCATTCCGGTAAGTCCAGGTAATCGAGGGCAATGTAGGTTGGCTCACCCCCCATCGTTAGCCCAACTTGATTGCGTTGCAGCGCGTCTTCTACCTGATTGCCAAGGTGAAGAATAGATTTCCACTGATGATCTGTTAGCAAAGCCTTACCATCACTCCGCTGAAAGTAGGATAAACTCCATCGCACAATTGGCTTCAGGCTACAATAAAGTCAATTCGCTGACGGTTCTATTTGAGTCAATTCTAAGTGTAATTTTGCCCCAATTCTTGCAAGTGCGGTGTCCCGAGTTAAGACCTGTAAGATTGACCTAGAGACGACCTATCCTTGCCCTTGCCGAAAACGGGGGCAGCTTTCTCCGATTGTGCTCACCGATGCCTTTGGCTGTAATCAGTGCCATCAAATTTTTGTGGTTCGCGCGGATGGCTATGTTTTAGAACAGCTCTCTAGTATTTACCCTTACCAGCAGCTTTGGTACTGGACGGGAAAAGATTGGATATTGGTGCGTCGCCCGTTTCATCAGCATGGCTTTGCATGGCTGATCGGGTCTTTGACGGCTTTATTTCTGCTGATGCTTTGTCTACCGATTGCGTTTCATATACCGTTTGATCGCCGTGTCATGGTATGGATGGTATTGATGATTTTTATTGTACTGGTGCTGAGTTTTATGGTCTGGCTCACCATATATCGACAGCACTCGTGATTGCGATCGCCCTGTGTCCTCTGAGTTCGTTTAGGTTGACCGATGCATGATTCACAGTCTTTGACCCTGAAGGCTTTGGTTGACCAAGCGCGGCAGGCCTCTACTAATCTTGCCCAGTCTTCTGTTCAGGCACGGAATTTGGTGCTCAAAGACTTGGCGATCGCCCTCCAGTCTCATCAAGATGCCATCTTAGAAGCCAATACCCTTGATCTCGAAACCACGCGAAATCTGGCGGTTACAGATTTGGTGCTGCAATGGCTTAAGCTCACGCCCGATCGGCTGACGGTGGTTCGTCAATTTATTGAGCAGTTGGTGGGGTTGCCAGACCCGCTTCAGGTGCGCAGCGGCACGGTGGCAAATTCTTTGTATAGCCTAAGCGGCTTTCGGGTGATGCCCTTAGGGGTGGTGTGTGGACTGTATGAGTTTTTGCCAGAGTTTCCGGTGTTGCTGGCAAGCTTGTGCTTCAAAACGGGCAATAGTTTAATGGTGCGGGGGAGCGCCGAAACCAGCAATACTCATCGGCTATTTTCAGATCTGATTGCGACGGTTTTAAGCAAGGGCAAGGTAGACCAGCGCTGTTTCTTTAGCTTTGAGAGCGATCGCACCGTCACACCCAAAGATCTCGTGGCTCAGGCGCTGCCCATTGACTTAGTGATTCCCTACGGTCGCCCTAGCTTTATTAAAGACATTGCCCAGCAAAAGACGGCTCCCATGTTAACGCCCGTGATGGGCAACAGCTATTTATTTTGGTCCTCTACGGGCAGCAGCGACTTAGTACGCAGCATCATTGTCGATAGCCACCTAGGGGCACCGGATGCGGTAAATGCGATCGAGAAGGTGATCATTACGCCCAACACCAATTTTTCGCTGCTCAACGTGGTGTTCAATCACCTGCGCGAAAAGAAATTCACCCTCAAGGGCGATGCAACCCTGACGGCAGAATTCCCTGATCTCGCGTTAGCAGAACCCCAGGAGTGGTCTACGCCCTACCTCAGCAAAACGGTTGCGTTTAAGGTGGTGAATTCTGTTGCAGAGGGCATTCAATGGATGAACGCTCACAGTAGCGGTCACGCAGACTGTATGGTGACGGATTCTTATCGAGAAAGTCAGCAGTTTACCTTGGGCACCACGAGCGCGACGGCATTTATTAACGCATCTCCCCGCTTTTCTAGACTGGTCAGTGGGCCTTATGGAACTGTTGCCTTGGGGATGGTGGGCAACGGCTCATTTCACCAAGGCGCGATTGGCGTAGAAACACTTCTCAAGCGTAGCCATGTGATTCAAGGGGTTGGGGCGAGTGTCTCAGGCCAACTTTAGATTTAGCCTGTGGGCGCGTCTTTTGAGCGGGGTGTTTTATGGCGACGGCAGCGCTCAGAGCAGTATTTTACTTCATCCCAACAGTCTGCCCATTTTTTGCGCCAAGTGAAAGAAAGGCCGCAAACGGGGCAAATTTTAGTGGGGAAATCGGACTTAGCACGTTGGCGAGCCATTAAGGTTTACGCGGGGTAGGGATGAGCTGACGCTGCATTGCAACCGTGACGGCCTGGGTGCGATCGCGCACCTCCAGTTTATGCAAAATGGCATGAACATGCACCCGCACGGTACCTGATGCAATGTAGAGTTCTTCGGCAATCTCTGGATTCGTTTTGCCCTCAGCGACCAGCAGCAAAATCTCTTGCTCTCGTTGGGTTAAAGGATTGCTGCCATTTGAAGGTTTAGAGAACTCCTTTATGCTGTTTTCATCAGAACCAAAGGCAGACTGAATTTCCTTGGTCGCAGCCTGATCCCACCAAGATGCACCCGCAGCTAAAGAGCGCAGCGCCAAGACCAATGTTTCTGCTGCAATGCCCTTGAGGCAATAGCCCTGCGCACCCGCTTCAATAAGACGCGTAATCAGAGACGGTTGAGCATGAGACGTGAGCACCAATACTGGTAGATGAGGCTGTCTTTGCTTAATTTGACGACAGGCTTCAATACCGCCAATGCCGGGTAGACCCACATCTAACAACACAATATCGAGTAACGCTTGGCTGACTAGCTCAATTGCGGTTTCCCCGTCCTCGGCTTCTGCCACAATCTTTAAATCTGGCTCTTGCCCAAGCCTAACCGACAGCCCCAGACGAAACAGTTCATCGTCCTCAACCAGCAAAATCCGTAGGGGGTTGGGCTGCATTACATTTCTTTAGCTGAAGGTTTCAACAGGGCGATCTCCCCCTCAGTTTACAGAATCTTCGGCTTACAAAATAGTGAGGTAGGTTTGAGTGGGGCTAATGGGCAGCACTTTTAGGACTTGTTTTTGCAGGTCTAGCTCAATTCCAAGAGCCTCCAGCGGAATCACACCCAGCAATGGTCGCTGACCACCTGGCAATTCCAGACACTCAAATGTACCTTCGCGATCGAGCAGCGAAATTTTGGCATCTTGAAAGATTCGAGCCTGACTAATGCCCGTTGCAGTTTCTACTTCTACCGTTTTCAGTATTTCTAAACCAAGTTGCTCAATAATATCAGCGGGTAGACAAAGGGTTGTGGCTCCTGTATCGACCAAGACATTCTTCAGCGTGACGGAACGCACGTCATCTTTTTGCACAAATCCCCGTTTAGATAGCCCTTCATCTACACGATTGGTAATGACTAACGTTGTAATGATTCTTCCCATTGTTTCTTGTACAGTCTTTGGCATGGTCTAACCTCCGCCACTTTACCTTAGTATCGCTGATTTATGGGGGCGATCGACCGCTTAAATTGTCGGTAGGAGAATGATTTGAAGGCTATCTATAGGATGCATTGCTTCAATCACTTTT
This sequence comes from Acaryochloridaceae cyanobacterium OTE_75_metabat_521, assembly GCA_031387975.1. Taxonomy (GTDB): domain Bacteria; phylum Cyanobacteriota; class Cyanobacteriia; order Thermosynechococcales; family Thermosynechococcaceae; genus JAAURS01. The sequence continues at coordinate 4,339 of JANNDV010000114.1, forward strand.
GCTAGCCTAGATTGCTTAAGTGCTGAGTCAAAAAATCAATGAAGACCTGAACTCGTGGCGACTGTCGGCGGTTGGGTAGGTAAAGGGCATAGATGCCCGTATCAAGATTTGCTTGAGGATGGAACTGAAAATCGGTCAGCACGGCTTGCAGCCTGCCAGCCTGAATGTCTCCGCCGATCAACCAAGTCGGCATCAGAATTAGACCGACACCATCTAGGCAAGCTTGACGCAGCACTTCGGAGTTATTCACGTTCAGGGAACCTTTAACCTTGATTTCACAGATCTCTTCGTAACGCTTAAACCGCCAAATTTCGTCCCCTATGGCGTAGGTAAAGCGTAAACAATTATGTCGGATCAAATCATCTGGATGGGTTGGAATGCCGTAACCCTCGAAATAAGCTGGACTGCCGCAGACCAAACGATTGTGCGATGCCAGTTTGCGGAGAATCAGGCGATCACTAGAGCGATCAAGATTACCAATGCGAATCACGAGGTCGAGATCTTCTTCGACCAGGTTTGCTAACCCATCGCTCAAACGCAGATCGAGCTTGACTTCTGGATACTGAGCCAGAAACTTGCTCAGGAGTGGAGCAATATGAATCCGTCCAAATGCCACAGGCAGACTCGCCCGCAAAATTCCGCGAGGAACATCGCCTTGTTCAATCACAGAAAGATTTGCGGCTTCTATATCTTGCAGAATTTGCATCGCTTTGTCGTAGTATTTATGCCCTTGGGGAGTCAGGGTAACGCTGCGGGTAGAGCGATTGAGCAACTGCGTGTTTAACATCGTTTCCAAGGCGTTCACTTGCCTTGTGACTGAAGAAACTGCCAAGTCTAGCTGACGAGCCGCTTCTGAGAAACCCCCTGCTCCCACCACTTTGACAAACGATCGCATTGCGGCTAATTGATCCATTGATCGCTACCCTTCAGCTTTGCGAAAAATGCAAAAGTGTTTAGCCATTTTGACATATTAACATTCTTTCTGAGTGCAATTAGAGTATATCTGTGAGTCACTAAGGTACTGCTTGTAAGGAGGCAACCATGACATTGACGATCGCCATTACCTCAGATTTCATTTGTCCCTGGTGTTTGGTCGCAGAAACGCGATTGAGTCAGGCAATTGAACAATTGAATTCATTGATTGAAATTCACCGAATTTGGTATCCATTCGAGCTGAACCCAGACATGCCCGAAGCTGGGATGGATCGCCAAACTTACCGCAGCCAAAAGTTTGGCAGTTGGGAATACTCGCAGGCACTTGATGCCAAAACGGTACAGGCAACTCAAGCTGACGGCATTGCATTTCGCTATGACTTGATGACCGTTACCCCCAATACGCTGAGAGCACACTGCTTAACGTGGTTTGCGGGACGGCAGGATAAAGCGACCGCAATGGCAGAGCGCATTCTGAAAGCCTATTTTACCGAAGGCCAAAACATTGTTGAGGTTAAAGTTTTAGCCAATCTAGCGGCTGAGATTGGGATAGATGCAGAAGTAGCGAAGGCATTTTTGTTGTCTGATGTGGGGATACAAGAGGTGCGTGAGTTGGAACGTCAGGCGATCGCCCAAGGAGTTCACGGTGTTCCCCATATCCGCATCGGTCAAACCGTGGTGTCTGGCGCTCAAGCGGTTGAGGTCTTTCTTGCTGCCTTGCAAAATGCAGCGCGTGAATTGACCACTGCCTGAACCGAAAATGAACGCAATTGGCTTAACGCCACTAATCACAATGGAAACATCGCTATGACGAATTCTTCAGGCTCATCGTCTCATCCTTATAGAGTCAAACTCTACGGACAAGCCAATTCAGCCGCAGCCTACGAAATCCGGGATTTTCTCAGCCGCAGCGTGGTGGAATTTGACTGGATTGAATTAACGAACGATCGGGATTGCGATCAAGAGCTTGGTGTTCCAACCCTGAGTGATACCAGCTTACCTGTGGTTCAATTTCCAGATGGAACTCAACTCTTTGCCCCGACCATTCGAGAGATAGCCCAACGACTTGGCTGGGTAACACAGCCCAAATTCAAAGAATATGATTTGTCGATTTATGGCGCAGGGCCTGCGGGTTTAAGCGCAGCGGTGTATGCAGCATCGGAGGGGCTACGCACTGTTCTGATTGAACGCCATGCTGTAGGAGGTCAAGCAGGCACCAGCTCCTTGATTGAAAATTACATGGGCTTTCCTGAAGGGATTAGCGGTGCTGATTTAGCGGAACGCGCCCGTCAGCAGGCAGTCAAGTTTGGGATCGAACTGCTGCTCATGCGCGAGGGCACAAAATCGGAATTTCGGGACAATCGCATCTACACGGATATGGCGGATGGCAGCAAAATGATTGCACGAGCCAACATCTGCGCCACGGGAATTGAGTATCGGCGGCTGAATCTGCCCAATGAAGATCAGTTTCTCAAAGTCGGATTGTTTTACGGTGCGGGTGCAAGTGAAGCACCGCTGTGCGGGGATGAACACGTTTTTATTGTGGGGGGCGGCAACTCAGCAGGTCAAGCTGCCATGTATCTGTCGCGCTATGCCGAAAAAGTAACCCTACTGATTCGCGGCGATTCGCTAGCGGCGACCTTATCGAAGTACCTCGTTGAACGCATTACCCAGAAAAGTAACATTGAGGTGCTCTTTCATGCTCAGGTTACTGGGCTGGCAGGGGACACCTCATTGCATCAGATTGAAGTCACGAATCGCCAAGATCAATCGACCCAGAAAATCGATACTCGACGGCTATTTGTTTGTATTGGCGGTGCGCCAAATACGGAATGGGCAAAGGATACTGCCATCATGCGCGATCGCTCAGGCTATCTGATAACTGGCTCAGATTTGTTCCAAGAAGGGCGGACACCGGAATGCTGGACGCTGGAGCGCGATCCATTTTTTCTGGAAACGAGCGTTCCTGGTTCTTTTGCTGCGGGAGATGTGCGGCATGGTTCTGTGAAGCGGGTGGCTTCAGCCGTAGGTGAAGGTGCAATGGCGGTCACGTTTGTACATAAGTATCTAGAGGAAATCGGATGAACGCTATCGATAAACGTGCCATTGTGATTGGTGGTTCATTGGCTGGGTTGTTTGCCGGAACGCTGCTGCGATCAATTGATTGGCAGGTGGACATTTATGAGCGATCGCCCCACACTCTCGATAGCCGTGGAGGCGGAGTAGTCTTGCAGCCAGACGTGGTTGAAGCATTTCAACGAGCAGGGATTCCCGCTGATGCTTTAGGCGTGGTAGCGAGTGAGCGCTACTACTTACAGCGGGATGACAGGATTCAGGTAATGCCCATGCGTCAAACGCTGACCTCATGGAATTTACTCTATGGCTCAATGCGGCGGCATTTTCCTGATGCTCACTATCATCAAGGAAAAGTATTGGAGAATTTTCAAGTAGAAGATGAGCAAATAATCGCAATTTTTGCTGATGGAACTCGTGAGAAGGCTGATTTAATGATCGGTGCTGACGGGCCAAATTCTACCCTGCGTCACCTGCTATTACCGACCTATGACCCTCTATATGCTGGCTATGTTGGTTATCGCGGCTTGGTCAACGAACAAGACTTAGACCCAGAATCTGCGGCGATTTTTACAGAGCGATTTGTGTTCTATCAGTTTAAAAATTCTCATATTCTGCAATATGTGATTCCGGGCGAGAATGAATCATTGCTAAAGGGAGAACGTCGATTCAACTGGGTTTGGTATGTCAATTATGACGAAAAGGCGGAGTTACCGCGAATTCTGACGGATAAGAACGGAAGGCAAAGAGATTATTCGGTTCCACCGGGAATGATGGCTCCTGATGTTGAAGAAGAGATGCGCTCCTATGCCAATCTTATGCTGGTTCCGGCATTTCAAAAGTTGATTGATGCCACCCAAGAACCCTTTGTCCAGTCTATTTTGGACTTAGGTGTGCCGAAAATGGCATTTGATCGCATTGCTCTGGTCGGAGATGCAGTCTTTATTCCTCGACCTCATACGGCAGCGAGTGTTTCCAAAGGTGCCGCAAATGCGATCGCCCTTGCCAATGCTTTGGTTGACGCCAATCATGATGTCCCCAAAGCACTGGAGGTATGGGAAGGCGATCAGCTTGCGCTCGGAATGCACCTCTGGAAATCGGGACAGGCTTTGGGAGAGCGATCGCAATTTATGTATGGTCAGGGACGATCAAAGGGATAACCGATGAAGACATTTATGAACCTAAATCGATTTGAGGCTTTCAGCGATGGGGTTTTTGCGATCGCCATGACCCTACTGGTGATTGAAATTAAAGTGCCAGATTTGTCTCAGGCAACAGCATCGACCGCGATTAATGCACTGATTCATACAGCGCCGCATATTCTTAGCTATGTCACGAGCTTCTTAGTCATTGGCGTTCTATGGCTCAATCATCATGCTCTGTTTCATTTGCTTAAGCGAGTTGATCGCATTGCCTTGACCATCAACTTAGTATTGCTGATGTGCATTGCTTTTATTCCTTTTCCAACAGCCTTGATTGGTGAATACGGAAAGCTACAGTCCGTTGTAATGTTTTATGGCTTAACGCTGTCGCTTACCGGAATTGTTTACAATGCTCTTTGGTTTTATGTCGTTCGACAGTATCTCTGGAGCCATCCTCAAGCTGATCGTCATTTTGTTTATCAAGCTTCGCTTTGGAGTATTTGTTATCCTATTCTCTATTTGATTGCTTCACTGTTGTCATGTAGAAATATAACTTTAAGCACAATTCTCTACATACTAATTCCGCTATTTTATCTATTTCCCAGTGTTATTGATCGGCAATTAGGCAGCTTGCACGATGAGATCTCCTAAAAAAATCGGCATCTCCACAAGCTTAAAGCTCATCTCAGTAAGTAGGCTGAATTAAACATAAAATAGATCGAGCTGAAACCCTTACGGTGCCTGAAGTTATTGTAAGTTTAATTACGCCAACCGACTTATCAGAGTCCAATATCCAAAGCCTGTTAACACCTCAAGCTTTGATGCCAGACCAAATTAAATCTATGGCTGCTTAAGTTTGTTGCTTAATCGCCTCCGCACCTAAAAGCTGCTGTGTCGGATCGAGATACTTCAAATTTTCATAAATGTTGAAGTAAAACGTACAAATGCCCAAGTTATTAATCGCGGTTAGGAATGGATCTAGCGATCGCACTACCCCTTCAGTCGTGCCGATGCATTACTGGCTCGAAATCATCATGTTCCTAAAGCCTAGAATGATTGCCTCCACCAGTCGGCTCTACTGCTGAATCAGATAAACCGGAAGCCTGAATCCAAAGATTGCGCCTTTCATTGCGCCACCTTGATTCGGCGGTCGATTTTCTGCCCAGATGGTGCCACCATGTGCCTCAATGATTTGGCGCGATAGGTATAGCCCCAGCCCTGAACCCTTGGCTTGGCGATCGCCATGTCCCTGGTAAAACCGCTCAAACAGGTGGGCAAATTCATCGGGCTGAATGCCTGCGCCTGTATCGAGAATGCTCACGGCCTGGTACGAGGGCTGAGACTCTAGCATGACCTCAATGCGATCGCCCCTACGAGAATGATGAATGGCGTTGATAAGGAGGTTAACAAACACCCGCTGAAGCTGAAGGGCATCGCCATTAACCCAAAGCGACTGCCGAAAATCTGATGCGCCGTAGCTAAACGCAATATGCACACGGCGAGCAGCGGCAAGGGCGAGTAGGGTACTGGCAGATTCTTCCGCGAGGGGAATTAAGTCGAGGGGCGCTAATTGAAGCGTGAGTCCTTCGGTATCGTTGCGGTAGACATCTAGCAACGTTTCTAGGAGCTTTAGGCTGGTTTGGTGGCTGCGGGTGAGCGTATCTAATACTTTTTGCTGGCTGGGCTGCACTGCCCCAAACTGCTCTTTTTGGAAGGCTTTGAGGGTTTCGATTGCGCCTAAAATTGGCGTTTTGAGATCGTGTGTAAGGGTAGAAGCAAAGTCTTCTCGCAGTTGGGCAAGTTGCGCTTGGGACTGGAGTTTAGCCTGCTGCTGGGCGATCGCCGTTTCGTAGTGGCGGTTGCGATCGCTTAGGATGGCGGTGACGATGAGGGCGATCGCGGCGATTGTGCGACTGGCGATTGTAGAGGTTTCAATAACCTCGTTGCCTGGTACGTAAAGGTTTATCAAGGTTAGGGCGACTGCGATCATTGTTGCAAGGATGGCAGCTTTTCGACCCAGTCGGGAGTTTGTGAGCAGAATGGGGCCAATGTAGAAATACCCAAAAATATAGTTGGGCGGGGTTAAAAACTCCAGTACAAAAATGCCGACAAATAAGACGGTAATGAGCCAAGGGATGCTGGAGTTAAATTTAGGAAAAGACATTTCGGCAAAACACCTCACGTTTTTCTAAACATCGTTTAGAAATCTAAACGCGAATATATACCTTCTATACCTTATTTTTTCTGAGCTGCTGATGTTTGATGAAGGGTGAGATTGAAAACATCAAAACCCTTCAGACGGTTTTACCCTCATGCTACAAGGCTGGTTTCAAATTGCCCTGACGCTGCTCCTCATTGTGGCGATTACTCCCTTTTTAGGGGGATATATGGCGAAGGTTTATCTGGGCGAAAGATCATTGCTCGACAAGGTTCTTAATCCAGCAGAGCGAGTCATTTTTGCCCTGAGCGGCGTACAGACGCGTGAAAATATGACGGGTTGGCAATATGCCAGAGCATTGCTTTACAGCAACTTCGCCATGTCGCTGCTGCTGGCGTTCATTTTGTTTGCTCAAGGCTCATTACCGTTTAACCCGACAGAACTCAGTTCCCCAACTTGGGACACCGTGCTGCATACGGTTATTTCCTTTATGACCAATACCAATCAGCAGCATTACTCTGGCGAGACAACCTATGGCTACTTCGCTCAGTTTGCGGGGCTGGGCTATATGTTTTTCGTTTCTGCTGCAACGGGGCTGGCAGTGGGGATTGCCTTCATTCGTGGCCTAGCGGGTCGGCCTTTAGGTAACTTCTACGTCGATTTGACCCAATCTATTACCCGAATTTTGCTGCCCATTGGAATGGTTGGCGCAGTACTTTTTATCTTGGGTGGCATGCCCGAAACGCTGGGTGGGCCTATCGTGGTGCCAACCTTAGAGAACCCTGCC
>JANNDV010000124.1:0-1630 GCA_031387975.1 Acaryochloridaceae cyanobacterium OTE_75_metabat_521
AGGAAGCCTTCGCATGGGGAAACTTGTGGCAGCGCCTCTACTAACCCAGCCTTATGACCTACTCCAAATTACAGATAGTCGTACTCGGCACTATTTATGTCTGCTGTATGCCCTTCGCAATCGCAATCTCCAGAGCATGGCAGCAAACTTCCCCATGCTGATGCTCAGAACCTGCCGCTATTTAGAAGAAGATGCGGCGTTACTCATTGGGGATCTCAAAGCAGGGACGCTGTCTGATCGGCTCGATTTAACCCCCGACTGTCGGGCTTATCTAATGCAGCAGTGGACGGCTGACCCAGTGCGCGCGATGGAGTTAGAGCAAGTCTTGCAACAGCAGGGGCGTTTAACACCGCAAGGGGCTTGGCCTCACCTCTGTTTTTTATCCACGGCACGGGGCGGCACTTCAGATTTTTACTTCCAGCGCTTTAGCGAATATTTTGGTCAGATCCCTGTGTTTGGGGGCGTTTATGGCTGCTCAGAGGCGACCTTTGGCATTGCCCATGCCTTCAATGAGGATGGCTGTATCTTGGCACTGGACAGCGGCTTTTACGAGTTTGTGCCGGAATCTGAGTGGGAGGCCGAGCATCCTAAAACGCTTATGCCCACTGAGGTACGGATTGGCGATCGCTACCGGATTTTAGTCACCAATGACGCGGGGTTTTACCGCTACGACATCCGTGATGTGGTGGAGGTGGTGGGGTTTTACGAAAAAACGCCGCTGATTGCATTTCGGCATCGGCTGGGGGGCTTACTCAACTCCACCAGCGAAAAAACCACTGAGTTTCACGTCGTGCAGGTCATGGGGCGACTTCAGCAAGAATTTAATCTCAGCCTGGATGATTTTTGCGTCACCTTGTCCGAGCAAGAGATTCCGGCGCACTATTGGGTCAACCTTGAGTTAAGTGCAACATCATCTAGCCTGGATCGTCCCGACGTGTTTTTGCAGCGATTTGATCAGGTGCTGCAAGAAGAAAACGGTCACTATCAGATTATGCGTCGAGATCAGGTACCGTCTCCTGGGCTGCGGATTCTGGAGCCTGGCAGCTTTGAAATACTGCGACATCGGCTTCTGCAAAAAGGCACAGCAGAAAATCAGCTCAAAGTGCCGCATGTGAGCGAAGATCGTGCCCTGTTAGCAGGGTTAAAAATAGCCCAAGAGATTCACTGGCCTAACTCCTGCGATCGCCGATAAGCCGCCTGCACTGCCTGAATTAGCGCAGAGCGAAACCCAGAGGCTTCTAGGCTGGCAACCCCTGCAATAGTGGTACCGCCAGGACTGGTTACTTGGTCTTTTAAAAGCGCTGGATGCAGATCTTTCTGAATCATCAGTTCTGTGGTGCCCCGCACGGTCTGTACCGCTAGCTTCGCCGCGACGGGACGGGGTAGACCCGCTGCTACCCCACCGTCGGTTAGGGCTTCAATGGCGATCGCCACAAAGGCTGGCCCCGACCCAGACAGCCCCGTAATAGCATCCATCCAAGTTTCAGAGACGGTCAACACTTCACCAACGGCTGCAAAAATTTTTTCTGCCGTCGCAACGTGATGGGGCAGAGCAGCTTTGCCTAGGGCAAGCGCCGTAATGCCTGCCCCCACCAGCGCTGGAGTATTTGGCATCACGCGGATAATGGCG
>JANNDV010000151.1:0-16865 GCA_031387975.1 Acaryochloridaceae cyanobacterium OTE_75_metabat_521
ATGCGTTTAAGTTCTAATGTCTATCTACTCAGAGTGCGCTGGTGAGGCTCTTGTGTGAATCAAGGGGGCTTGACGCTACTGGGATTATGTAGATAGACTGCAATGAGTCGAACCGAACAGGTTTTTATGAACACACAGCAGAGATCGCCCTACGTCGTCACTAGCCAATTGCTTGGTCTAGGACTGCTGCTGCTGCGCTAGAGCGCAAATAATGTTGTTCTAAATCGACCCAGTATTTCACTAAAGTATTTCACTTTCCATACTTTCAGATATTCGCCTGATGTCTACCCTGTAGGACATTCAGGTTCATCTTTGTAGAGTTTGGGCCTCAAGCGCTGGCAAATCTAGCGTCTATGTTTGGGAATGGTGTAATCCATTTCTCTAAATCTTTTCAAACACATTAGGAGACTGGTATGCAACTGCATCTACTGCTTAAGCTGCGACTATTGGCGGGTTGTCTGGTTCAATCTCTGCGGCACTCAGATAGCCCTAGTTTTGCCACAAATATGTACTGCAAACCTAAATCACGCCGTCGATCGTTATGTTGAACAATCCCGCTACGAAGTACCGACCCTTTACACCTGTTGCATTGGCTGACCGCACTTGGCCGTCCCAAACCTTAACACATCCTCCGATTTGGCTGAGTACCGATCTTAGAGATGGCAACCAGGCTCTGATTGAGCCGATGTCTGTCCCCCGCAAGCTCAAAATGTTTCAAATGCTTGTGGCGCTGGGCTTTAAAGAAATAGAGGTTGCATTTCCGTCCGCCTCACAAACCGATTTTGAGTTTGTCCGTCATCTCATGACAGCACAGCTTATTCCAGAAGACGTGATCATTCAGGTCTTAGTCCCTGCTCGCGAATCTTTAATCCGCCGCACGTTTGAATCGCTTCAGGGTGTCCGACGGGCGATCGTGCATTTGTATAATGCAACCTCTCCGGTGTTCCGCCGTACGGTGTTGGGGCTAGATCGTCTGGGCACAATTGGCTTGGCGACGACTGCGGCAGCGCTGTTTAACAAACTGGCAGCGGAACAGCCCCAAACTGAATGGGTGTTTCAGTATTCACCAGAAACCTTTACTGCGACAGAACTTGAGTTTTCTAAAGACATTTGCGATGCGGTTTTAGAAATTTGGCAACCCACCGCTAAGCACAAGGCCATTATTAATCTTCCGGCAACGGTGGAGGTTTCCACCCCAAATGGCTTTGCCGATCAGGTGGAGTGGATGCATCGGCATTTGGCGCGGCGAGACAGCGTTATTTTGAGCGTTCATACCCACAACGATCGCGGGTGTGGCGTTGCAGCAGCCGAACTGGCGCAGATGGCTGGCGCTGAACGGGTGGAGGGCTGTCTGTTTGGGAATGGCGAACGCACGGGCAATGTGGATTTGGTGACGTTGGCGCTGAATCTTTATACCCAGGGTATCCATCCTGGTTTAGATTTCTCTAACATCAACGCAGTGGCGCGGACGCTGGAGAACTGTACGCAGTTGCCCATTCACCCTCGGCACCCTTATGTCGGCGATCTGGTGTTTACGGCGTTTTCGGGTTCTCATCAGGATGCCATTAAGAAGGGATTTACCGTACAGCAGCCGGATGCAGTTTGGGAGGTTCCCTATTTGCCCTTAGATCCTGCCGATGTAGGACGCAGTTATGAGTCAGTGATTCGTGTGAATAGTCAATCTGGCAAGGGTGGAATGGCCTTTTTACTAGAGCGGGATTATGGTTTAGTGCTACCTCGACGGCTGCAAGTTGAGTTTAGTCAGGTGGTGCAGCGGGCGATGGATGCCCAGGGGACGGAATTTTCTTCGGCAGATCTTTGGATGCTGTTTGAGCAGGAGTACAGTCTGCCTGCACCATTGGCCTACAAGTCCCATCATCTTTCTGAAACCGAAGCGCTGAATCAGATGATTGCGGTGTCTCTAGATTTGTATAGTCAGCCTGTGATGCTTCATGGCTATGGGAATGGCCCGATTGATGCATTCTTGGATGGGCTGGGCCTTGGGTGTCAGGTGCAGCACTATGAAGAGCGATCGCTGACTCAAGGCAATGATGCAGTGGCGATCGCCATTATTGAACTAAAGCTGGAGAGCCATTCTGGCAGCCTTTACGGCATCGGTATTCATCGCAATATTGTGACGGCATCGCTAATGGCAATTTTAAGTGCGGTCAATCGCGCACTGCAAGGAAATCTGGTTCTACAGCACCAGCTCTATGAACGATTTTTGATCGACTCAGCACAGCTTTCTGGTAGATAGTCTCTCTCTACAGGTAGCAATGGAATAGAATCAGTTGATCTCATTGAGATCCGCTAAACATACATATTAAAGAAGCCTCAAAATATTATATTTTGGGGCTTCTTTGGAGATAAACATGCATTCAGAAAACGATATCAAGACACTCTTCAAAAGCAGTTTTGCCAGGTATTTTTATTGTTTTATATAGACATACTTATAATGCTTTTATCTTTGGATATTGAAATTTTATTATATTTTTATGACAGAGAACTCCGTATTTTTACGGTTGAAGTAGATAAGCATAAAAGCCTACCTTATATAAGTTGGTAAAACATTTTTGATTTGCATGTCAAAAACTTAGATTTATCAAAATTTCATTTATAAGACATCTACTAGTTTTAATTCGATCAGACAATCGGGGGTCATGATGCTCAATATAGAACCAGCCCATAATTCATTAGCAAAAATACTTCAGGCTTCGAGTAGTGCTTGTGCCGTGACGGGTGGGGTTATGTTGGCCTCAAACACCAATGTCAGCAGCTATGGCTTCTTTTTTCTGGCTCTTAGCTCTAGCCAGATGCTTCTGTCATCGGTTTTAGCGCGGAACACTTCAATGATGATCTATGCAGGTTCACTGTTTGTCTTTGTGGACTGTTTGGGTATTTATCGATGGATCCTGAAATAGGCTTTAAGTTATGTTGTGGCACACCTATCCTGAAGAGCTAGACGCTTTACCGTTAAAAACAGCCTATGAAACCCTTCAGGGCGATCCTCCCTCAAAAATTCCATTTATCGTGTGGCTGTTAGAAAATCCTGAGAGTCCATTGGCTCTGCCAGGATGTATTAATCTCTATGGTCACGACTGTCTTCATCTGCTTCTTAAGCAAGGCTTTACATCAGAGAATGAGGCTTATGTGGTTGGCTTTACGATGGGAAATGATGTTAGAACGAATCGATTTCACCTACTAATTTTTAAGATTGCAGCACAGGTTTTGTATCCTCAAAAATATCGCTTAAGACCATCAGATGTCTCTGTTTTTGAGCGCGGATTTGAGATGGGGAAGAGGGTGAGCGCTAAAAATCTCAATCAGTACTCTTTCGACGAATGGCAGTATAAAGCGTTAAGAGACATTAGGACAGAAATTGGATTAGAGGCGGCGATCGTATAGATTTTTCGTTGGTGTGGTTTTGACTCCCTTGCAGGTCAAGTCGCTCAACCCGCAATACTGTTCGGTTAAGTCTATTCATCCCTGCATTAGCCCCCCCGCCCCCCAATTCTGGGGGAAGAAAGCCGAAAACTAGGGTCATTTCCCCCAGAATTGAGGGGTTAGGGGGGGCAAGTGCAATGTCTCTGCATCTTATCCGAACAGTATTGGCTCAACCCGCGTCAATTATTCCTTAAAACACTAAAAAGCCCGTGCCTGAGGCGCGGGCTTTTTAGTGTTTTAACCGACCTCTTAGGTTGAGGCAAAGACTGAAGCGGTTAGGAGCTGGTTAACTTTGCTCAACAACTCTGGGGTTGAAAACCCTTTGTTGAGGTAATCACTGGCACCCAATCGTCGAGCCTCTTTGCCCCATTCTTCAGAGAGGCGTGAGGACACGACTAAGATGGGCAGTTCTAGGCCAGACTGACGGCAGCGATCGATGAGGGTAAACCCGTCCATGTGTGGCATCTCAACGTCTGTAATAATCAAGTCTGGGCACTCGTTGGCTAGAAGCCAGTTCCAGGCTTCTAAGCCATCCTCACAGGTAAAGATGGTAAACCCGTTGCTGCTAAGGCTGCCCTCAAGTCTGCGGCGCATTAAGGCGGCATCATCAACCACCAAAATCTTTTTAGAAACCGATTGAATCGGTTTAGGTCTAGATGCTTTGGCTGCTTGGGGCGTTTTAGCCGTGGGTACAGAGTCGATGGCGGTGATGAGTGCGATCGGATCCAGAATTGAAATTAATCGTCCATCGGACTGAAGACTGACGCCCAAAAGTCCGGCGGGGGCGATCAGGGGACTGGGCAGTGGGTTAATTAACAATTCCTCTTGACTCAAAAGATCGTCGGCGATGAACCACAGTTCAGGGCTAGCACTCGATCGGTCTGCCGACCGGGTGCGGATGGCGATCGCCGTATCCCCCAAGGCCCTCGCCGTAGATTTGGCTGAAGATTGCTCTGCTGACAGCCAGTAGTTCGCTAAGTCAAACCCAGGGGCAGCCCCGCGATGGGTCTGAAGCATCCAGGTCAATTGTGGGTTTTCGGCAGCGAGTGGCGCGATTTGAGCCGGATCAATCAGAATGGTTTCTAAAATTTCGTCGGTGGGCAGGGCAATGGTGCGATCGCCGACCTCCAGCAACACACAGGAGACCAAAAGCTGAGGGGCAGGCACTTCAATGCTAAAAGTAGTCCCTTCTCCTAGACGAGTTTCAAGACCAAATTTCCCGTTGATGGCGGCAATTTGGCTGGCAACCACGTCCATCCCCACGCCACGCCCAGAGACTTCTGTGACGGCACTGCGGGAACTAAAGCCAGGTTGACACAGTACCGCTAATAGTTCGGTATTGGTGCGCGCTTGGTTGAGGGCAAATCCTTTAGATTGGGCAAGTTGGGTGATCGCAGTTCCATCAATTCCACCGCCATCGTCTTTAAGTACAAGACGGTAAAGATTCCCGCGACGGTGAAGCGAAAGCTGAAGCATTCCTTGGGCGGGTTTACCCTGATTTAAACGGGTTTCAACCGATTCTAGGCCGTGATCATAGGCATTTCGCAGGAGGTGTAAAAGCGCAGGCTCTAGCTGCTGAAGGATGCCTGCATCGAGTTCAACCTCCTCTCCCTGCACCATCAACTCAACGGGTTTCCCGTAGCGATTGCTGAGATCTCGCACAATGGCACGAGCGCGGAGGCTTAGGTTACGGAAGGGCACGAGACGGCTGGTTTCGATGCCATCTTTGAGCCGGAGAATACTGCGATCGAGCTTGTCAAGCCGACTGGCATTTTGCTGGGTGACGGTTTCAATTTCTTGGCCTAGCTCAGACATTCGCAGAATGTTTTCTAGCAAGCGGTTGATGGTGGTGTAACCCTGGCGATAGCGCTCTAAATTGACGTTACTCGAATCATCTTGCTCGTCGCTAAGGGTGCGCAGTAGGGCGTAGTCGTCTTGGATCTGGCGCAGTCGGGTAATAAATTGGGCGCTTTCTTGGGTTAGGGATGTAATTTGGGCGAGCTGTGTTTCAAGCTTTTGGGCGCTATTGATAATGCCACGCGCCGTCAGCAGCGTTTCGACAACCTGCTGAGCAGATTGATCAAGGCGCTCTAGCGGCACAGCCACCTGAACACTGCGCTTGGGTTCTGCGGCGATCGCCTTGGGCGCTGCCGCCGTCGTCACTTCCGACGGGCTGCTGGATTGAGGCTGAGCAATTTCCTGCGGGAACAGACCTATCTCACCCAATGTTGCTTCTGCGGAGAATGCCTCGGCAGGTACAGCCCAATTCTCTTCATCCAGGGCAAGTAGCTCGATATCTTCTAGGCTATGGAAGGCTGCGAGAGCTGATAGATCGCTGAAATTGTCGATTGAGTCTGCATCCCAATCTGGAAGTCCCTCTAGGGAAATACTAAGGTTTTCGGTTGGGTCTAAGGATGGTGCAAGGGGTTCTAAAACAGGGAGATCGGTACCAATTTCGTCGAGTAGCGTCTGCTCTGAGCTGGGGATAACATCCTCTGGCATCAACCCTTCGAGTGCCAAATCGTCTAGACCACAATCGTCTAGCCATTCTGGTAAATCTGTCGCAGTCACATCGGCGATCGCCTCACTCAATTCTGTCTCCGGTGATGGGGGCGTGGGTGCAGCCAGTTCAGTTAGTTCAAGTTCGGTTAAGCCTTCAAGTTCACTTAGGTCTTCAAATTTACCTAGATCTGCAAATCCACTTAGATCTTCAAGTTCACTTAGGTCTTCTAGCCACAATGCTTCTGGTGCAACAACGGCTGTATCTAGATTATTTATCTCTAAATGATTTGTTTCTAGATGATTTGGAATATCCGTACTGAACTCAAGGGCTGCTTCGTCGCCCACCGCATTCATAGAGTCGAGACGGGCTTGAAGCGCAGAACTGAGTTCACCGCCCTTTTTGGCACAGTCTTTTAGGATCTGAAAATATTGAGGCCAATATCGTTTCCAGTGAGCGCTGTTGGCCTGATCTATCAGCGTTTGGCATTGCGCCATTAAAGGCATCCAGCTTTGAGCAAACTGTAAATCTTCACCAATTTGGATGAGCTGGGCTAGGGTTTGCTGGGCTGTTTGAAGAATCCCGACAGGGATATTGCCCTGACTTGGAAGCTGATCTAGCGCCATTTCTAGCCCTAGCACCACCAGATCAAAGCCCTGTTCGGCAAACTCCTGGTGAACCTGCTTTAGCTCATTCCAGTCCGGTAGATAGCGCTGCCGAATGCGTTGATGGATGGTACGAATGCGCTCGACGGTGGGCTGTACTTCGGAGATCGCCGCGTCTCCGGTCGCCTTAATTTCAATGCTGCTGCTGAGCAACTCGCCCGCCTCTAGCAGCAGTTCGCGAAGCTGCCCATCGGAGAGATCGGGGCACTGGTCTAAATAGCGCAGATCTGAGAGCAAATCTTCTAGCACCATCCCCGCATGAAGCATCGCGTCTGCTTCGACCGTTACCGCCCCACCCTTAATGGTGTGAACCGCGCGATAAATGTGCTGAATATCTGCAACCCAAGATGGGTAATTAAGACACTGCACCAGGTTGAAATACTCTTGGAGATACTGCTGGGTATCCACCTCAAACATGGCGCGCAGCTCTTGCTGAAGATCCATTTCAGCGGTATCGGCGGTATGGGTAATCCAGGGATCTAGAGATAAGGGTTCAGATGCCGTCATGGTGCCGCTGACTCGATAGGGGAATGCTAAAGGGTTAAAGATAGATGAGTGTGGAGAAGAAACTTGCCGCTACTTTGCCATTGCCGTAACGAACTGTGGTGCCGCCACTGGCTTACGCAAAAACGACTGAGTTTCTAAAGATGAACACGATTCAGAAGGGCTTGCGACACTCACTCGGAAAAATTCCACCATTTCTAGGAGTGTGTGTGCAAGTTTGCCCATTGCTTCAACCTGCTCACGGGTCACGCTGGCTTTGGCTTCGGTTGTTTGGGCAACTGTGGCGATCGCGCTGGTTGCAGCAAGGGTATTGCGCACCACCTGCACAATCTCTTGGCTAGACTGGCTCACCTGTAGACCCACTTGAGCCACCTGAGTTGTGACCTGCTGAATGTTGTCAAACGCCTGACGAGATTGACCCACCCCACTGGTGAAATCTTGCACTAGGCTGCTGATTTCAGATACATCTTGATTGAGTCCAGAGGTCACGGTTTGAATTTGATCGGTGCGTTGCTGAAGTGAAACCAAACTTCGATTGGTTTCTGCTGCCAAATCAGTAACCTGACGGGCAATGGTTTCAAACTCGTGGGCAAGGCTGGCAAACTGCTCTGGATTTTGCTCTTTGAGTGCGCGAGAAGACAGGGTTGAGGCATTGAGTGCCAAAACACGGGTCAAAGACGCCACGCGCTTTTGGTCTTTTGAAAACTGTGAGGCCAAGTCTACAAAGTCTGTTAAGAGCTGAGTCCGCTTCACAATTTGATCTGTGCCCTGCTGAAGAGTGGCAATGCCGCTCACCATCAGACCCATTTCCTGCTGTCCGACGGTCACGGCAGTCTGAGCCAACTGCACGGCGGTATCGGTTGCAATAACCTGCGCTTGAGAATCTTCTGTAAGGGTACTCATCTGATGCATCAACGCCTGCACCTTCTCTACAGAACTCGTTTGGTACTGTGCCTGCTGCGTCGTTTCGGTCGCAAGCTGTTTGAGTTCTTCGGCGCTGGACGTCACTTGCTGGGCGGTTGAAATTGTCAGTGACACAACGCCATTGAGAGATTCTATTAGACGATTGAGGGTATCTGAAACTAAGCCCGTGGCACGTTCGTTGACATCAGCTTGGATGGTGAGGTCGCCTTCTTCAAGGGCTAGTACCACATCCAAGATATGGCCAATGTCTGCCTGCAACAGCTCACTTTCTTTGCGGATTTGTTCTGATTGAATGACTCGCTGCTGCGCTTCTCCTTCAAGCTGCTGGTTGAGCTGCTGAAGGTTCTCTTGAGATGCAACCAGAGACGCTTGAGATTGACGGCGATCGCGGATATAGCCCCGTACAGCCAGCAATACCACAGACCAGCTCAGTAACAGCACCAGTGAACTGAGGGCAGCAAAGGCGATCGCCCAGGCGAGGTTCTGACGATAGCTTTGGAGCTGAGTTTCTACATTTCGCTTTACCGTGCCTAAGGTTTCGTTAATCCCATCGCTGTAAATGGCCTTCTGTTTTTCGTACTCAGCACCCAACAGTAACGAGAGCGCAGCTTGGGACTTGCCCTTACGGTTTAGCTCAAATGCCTTGGTTTCTATATCCACCAGCTTTTTATTGGCTGCATCGGTCTGTTCAGGGTTCGCCTGCTCAGCGGCTGGAATATCTTTGAGAACTTCTTTAATCGACTCATCCAGCTTGGGGACGTATTGGTTATAGCGGTCTTCCCACTTAGTGCTACCAGTGCTGGCAGCCATCCGTGCCGACATCGTTAACACTTCATCAAGGTGGATGATTTTGCCGCTCAAATCCTGAAGTTTGAACTGTCGGTCAACGGTGGTTTGTAGACCCTGGTAAATCCGCCATACGTTCCAGGCGGAGGTGCCAGTCATTGCCACGCTAAACAGCAGCGATACCGTAATAGTGCTGACCAGTCGCGTTTGAAGCGCAGACTGTAAACGCGCCAGCACAGAGCTTGAGGAGGTGTTCTTTGGTTCTAGTTCCAATGGCTCTAGTTCTAACGGCTCATGGATCGGCTGTGGCATTGAAAAGTCTTCAGAGGTCATCATATTTCTTTAAAGTAACGAATGAATTTGAGCGCATTAAAGTCAAAAAGCAGGTGTAAAGGCTTCGATTTAAGGGAAAACACAAGCGGAACTAAACCTCAACGCTTACGACCAGAGCGGGTTGAGGGTCAAAGACAGGCTCGGGTTCAAAGATGTTGATGTCGGCGTTGGGGCGAATGGTCTCCGTCACCTCTACCGATATTGCGGTGGGTAGCCTGAAGATCTGAACATTCTGACCCAGCGTTTCTGATAGGTTGCTCATTTGGTCAGAAATCTTCTGTGCGTCTTTAGACTGTTGGGCAATCTGACGAGACAGAACGGTAATGGTCTCCATCGCAATGGTGGTGGCGTCGACAGACTCCACAATGCTTTGACTGGTTTGGGTGACGGTATCGCCTGCCTGTACCGCTTCACTCGTAACGGCTTGAACAGTTTGGAACACTTCTCGGGTTTGTTTTACCCCACTGGTGAAGCTATAAACCAGCCCCCCTAAACGCTGTACTTCTGTGTCTACATCCGACACAACTCGGTGAATTTGGGCGCTGCGCTGCTCTAGGTTGGCGAGTCCTTCGTTGGTTTGCTGAGCCAACTGGCTGACCTGATCGGCAATGAGTTCAAACTCCCGCGCCACTCCAGCGAATTGCTTGGGTTCTCGCTGTTCGGCGGCACGAGCGGCAACCAGCGATGCGTTGAGCGCCAGTACCTGGGTTTGGGTGACAATTTCGCCCTGATCTTGCACAAACTGGTCGGCAAGACCTACGAATTCTCCCAAAATTTTCATCTGCTGCACAATGCGATCGCTTCCCTGCTGTAAAACATCAATTTCCTGAGTGAGGGAACCGACGGCTCCTTGTCCATTGACCACAGCGGTCTGGAGCATCAGCAGCGCATGATTTGTGTGTGCAAGCTGGGAGACGGCACTGCTCGCCGATAGCCTTACTTTTTCGGTCAGAGACAGTACCTGAGTCACGGATTGAGCTTGTTTACGGGTACTTTGTGCAACGGTCGTTGCAATTTCTTTTTGGCGATCGCTGCTCATAGAGACGCGTCCAGCCGTGGTAGACACTTGGCTCAAAATCTGGCCTAATGCTTCCACCAGACGGTTTAAGGTGTCTCCAACGAGTCCTGTTGCCCGCTCGTTCACTTCAGCTTGTACCGTGAAGTTTCCTTCTTCGATAGAACACACCACATCAAGTAGATGTCCGATATCTTCTTGAAGCTGGATACTTTCTTGGCGAGTCTGTGCCTCTTGTTCTTGACGGGCATTAGCCTCTACCCAGAGTTCTCCGTTAGACACCATCAGGGCATCTTGGGATTTTTGGAGTTCTTTCTGGGCGCGTTGGCGATCGCGAATGTAGTCTTGCACGGCGGACAAAACCAAAATCCAGCTTCCTAGCAGAATGGGTAACGTGACGCCTGCAAATGCCATAGAGGCAAATAACTGCTGCTGATAGCTTTGCAGTTGGGCTTGAATCAGCTGATCGATGCGATTGAGAACCTTTTGATTTCCTGTTGCATAAATCTGCTTTTGGGTGCTGTATTGTGACCCGAGCAAAAGCTGGAGTGCCGCTTTAGACTGACCTTTGCGAACGAGATCAAAAGATTTAGTTTCTAGATCCACCAGCTTTTTGTTCGCATCATCGGTCTTGCTTGCCTCAGCACGGATATCATCCGTTACGTTTGCGAGGGTCTCTTTAATGGCTTCATCAAGCTTGGGCGCATATTCGTTGTAGCGGTTTTCCCATTGCAGATCGCCTGTACTTGCCGCCATTCGAGCAGACATGGTTAAGACTTCATCTAAGTGCACTACCTGACCGCTCAGCTTCTCTAGGCGAAACTGTTGATTAACGGTAGAACGAAAGCTGCGGTAGATATTCCAGGTATTTAGCGTCGAAACCCCCGTTAGGATCAAACTGCCCGCAATGGTAGCTGTAATGCTGCCAATCAAGTGAGCGCGAATAAACTGCTGCATTCGCTTGAGGGGTGTTGCGGCGGCTGTGCTTGGATCTGAGTCTAGAAACCCAGTCTCGTCTAACAATTTGATGGCTTTGGGGGTTGTAAAGTTCATAAACGCTGCTGCTATTTAGGAAATAATGTCGTAGAAATACGCTGGGATATTGCAGGCGCTTAACCTGCGGATCTTGGTCGAGGGTATGTCAAAGCTTAAAGACTCACAGTTCTATGGCATCCTCTATGGCACCCAATAGATGGGCTGCCATAGGTCCGCACTCACCATTTCGGGCCTTAAAAGCATCATTGCTGCCGAGGGAGATTGCGGAGATTCTGCAAATAAGTCGCTGGGCAGCTCTGTGCGGGTTTGGCTCCCCAAGGTGCGGTCAATAATTAACCCAACTTGCGCCAGCGATCCGGCTGTATCCCCCAGCTTGACCACCATATTGTTCTCTTTGGGTAAGGCTGATTCTGCGGTCAACAGGCTATGGGCAGACAGCAGCGGCAATACTTGCCCACCTTGATGGGTGATACCTAGCAGTAAGGGGCTATAGAAGGGTAGGGGAAGGATCTGCGATCGCTCTACTCGAAAAATCTCTGCAACCCATAGGGCTGGAATCACTAGGGTTATAGACTGCACCTGAGCCAGAATAAACCGATCGCTAAGGGCAGATGTGGGCAGATCAGATGCAGCACTTTGAGGGGTTGGCGTTGGGTGGGTGGGGGCGATCGCAGTCATGGGTTTAGTCTCATTGATTGAGTCCTTAAGCGGCAGCAGCAACACGGTCTAGAACTTGCCCAACAGCGTCACGAGTGACGGGCTTCGTGAGGTAGTCATTGGCTCCGGCACGTTTTAAGCCGTAGTTAATTTCTAGAGGCGTTTTTTTGCTAGAGCAAAACACCACGTATTGATTAGATGTTTTGGGGTTAAGACGCAGGGTTCGCAGAAACTTATAGCCGTCCTGTTCTGGCATCACTACGTCTAAAAACAACAGGTCATACCGTCCTTTCTCAACTTGCTCAAGAGCATCTGTTGGGCTTGCACACTGGTCAACCCCATGCCCTAGAGACTCTAGTAAAGATGCGAGAGCGTGCCGATCAACCGAGCTGTCATCAATAATGAGAAAACGCATTTTGGCTCCTTTGGGACTGAATTTAAAGTGAATTTGAAGTGAATTTTTAGACCTTGACGGGGCAAGATACTGCCGCCATCAATCGCTGTAGCAACTCCTGAAGCTGTGCCTGAAACTCACCTACATCTGCTGCCGAGAGCGGTTTATTCAAAAATTCACACCCGCTCCACTGCGCTCGCCATTTATTAGAAAGCTTTTGCTCTCCGGTTAAGATGACCAGCGGAATTGCAGAAATCTCAGGCTGCTGACGAATTTGCTTGACCAAATCAAACCCTGAAATACCTGGCATGTTGATATCAATAAAGATGCTGGCAGGTTTAACTTGCAAAATGCTTGACAGTGCAGTCGCCGCGTTTTGACACGCCACGACTGGATAGCCTAAGGCCGTTACCCAGTGCTGGAACTGCTTTAGCACTAAGGGGGAATCATCAATAATCATGATGACTGAGGGGGCTGACTGACCCGGCGCATCAAGGTTAATCAGTCCGGCCTTGGCTAATCGAGCAAACATGGTGGCAATTTCTAAGCTATCTTTGGCAAGGCCAATGGCAATATGATTGACAGACTTACCAGACTGCACCAGCATCCGAATTCGCTCTCTTTGGGTTTGTGGCAGCGGAGTTTGCTCAAAAACCTTTGAATTAAGCCTAGGCACCAGATTCATTGACGGGATCTGCTGTTTAATATGCTGCCAAAGCACCTGGCGCTGAAGTGCGTCGCGCATCATGACCTGGGCATCCGTATTGAGCAGTTGACTCCCTGCCGATATCATGGCAGCGTCAGGGACAAAGACTGCGTCACCGGAACCCATTAGCAAATAAGTATCTAAATCGTTGAGGACTTTAAGACGCGAAGCCGCTTTGATCTGGGATTCATCGGCAATGCCCATCTGTCTGATTTGCTTCAGTAGTTCGGTCGGCGTAAGGACCTGATCGCGCACTTTTTCTTGCAAAAGCATAAAGCTGCTTTTCATTGGCTCTTGTCGAGCCTCTGGAATGTAGCGCTGCACCAATCTCAGTAAGGCAGATGAACTCCAGGGCGTGTTTCCAGAATGTACAATCTGTCCGTTAGATATGCCTAAATACCAGTGAAAAATCGTTTCGCGCGCCGCTAACCGATCAAATTGATGCCGCCAATATCCGCTCATATTGGCAGGGATATTGGCGATTAGTTTTTGAGATAGATCTTGACTCTGAAATGAAAACTGACGAATTCCGTTCATTACTGTCATGTTTCAACCATCATGCTTCTGAGATCGGCGAAACGATCTATATGCATAGGGTGCCCCTCTGAAACTCGGAGTGTTACAAGTTGGTGCAATTTTCTTAGATGCACCCAGAACTTGCACCCAGCGTCTGCCCTCTTAATCAAATTTCCTGCACCCGACCCAACCCTGTAAACTAGAGGGAACACCCCTCCCATACTCTGCTTGTGCAGACATTGCCTTGATCATGACCGAATCCCTCATTCCACCCGCCGACGACTCCATTAATGCCGAAGCCCTATTTTTAATGCTGCGGCGTAAGCAGGGCAGTTGGGTTGAGTGGGGGCAAGCGTGTCAGCAGCTCCAAAAGGCAGGGCACTCGCCCCAAGCTATTTTTGAAGAAACGGGCTTTGAGCCAATTCAGCAAAATCAGGTTATTGTCGGTGCCCAAGTCTATGGTGGCTTAGTCCAAGCCAATTCAGAGCCTGAGGTGTTAGAGCATTTTGGTCATCGTGGCAGCGATATTCTCTACGAGCTACGGGTGTTTACTCAACCCGAACGTCCTGCGATCGCCGCCCTAGCCTTTGCGCACAATCTCGACTCTGACGAAGCCCACGACCTCACCCGCGCCCTCAAAGATTTTGCCCGAGTCCGCAAACCACCCGAGGCGTTCACGAATCATCCTGGCGATGCGGTTGCCCATCAAACCTGGGTACAGGCCAAGCAAAAGTCAGATTTACAAGAGCGCTCGCGCCTGATTGCGAAGGGGCTTAAGTTTGCCCACAGTGCCAGCGCTCGCAAAGAAATTGAAAAGCTGCTCACAGATTTCAGCGTGACCAAAGCGCAGACTTCGCCTCGTTTACCCCTCTCTCGCCCGGACTCAGAACTAGACCTGCCGCGTATTGTGCCACTTTTAGGTAAACTGCCGCTGCCCGTAGAAGCCCTTAAGGCTGCCCCTATGATTGAAGAAGAAGGCGCATTTCGCATCGTTAAGTTTGCCGGAGAAGGCGCATGGGTGCCGTTACCCGGCTGGCAGGTAATTGCTAGTGCCGAAGATCCGGTAGCGGTTTTGAGTGATGGCGATCGCCTCCCTATCCCGCCAGACCAGGCATCGGATGAGGTGTTGATCATTATCGATCGCGCCCACCGTGACTGGGATGACCAGAGCTATTTTGTCGTGGAATCAGACGGCGAACTGGACGTTCAGTGGTTTGCTGATGCGCCTACCGAGAAGATTCTAGGCCGCGTAGTGGTGGTGGTTCGACCTAAACGTTTTTTTGATGAGGAAGCCACGAAGGAGATGTGGGTGCTGGATGAGTAAGGAAGGGTGGGCGATCGCCACAAAGAACCACCAACGTGTCAATAGCTGTAGTAACTTGAAGATGTCAGAACAGACAAAATCAAGCCATGACTGAAACGCCTCAAGAAATAAAGCTAATAGAACAACGGGAGTCTCAAAAAGACTATCCGCCAGCTTATTTTTTGTCGATTGAACTAGAGAACGTACTCTGTTTTAAGACTCGTCAAAAGCTTGACTTATCTGATATCAATGGTTTTCCGGCACAATGGACGGTCATACTTGGAGACAACGGTGTTGGTAAAACCACCCTACTTCGTTGCTTAGCTGGAATGGAACCGATTAGTGCTCCTTGGAAAGAGAATAGGGAAATATTGCCTCGGTTATTTGTTTCTCCTAGTATTTGGGATTTCTCTCCTAGAATCCGAAAAGAAATTCAAACTTTTCTACCCTCAAGCATAGATGTTACTGTAGGCTTTACATCAGATTCTCTTAAGAATTGGAAAAATTTTGATCATGATAAGACTAATTTGCAAAGTTTTTATCAATCTCAAATGTCCTCATTTCTACTTGGTTCATACACTTTCCCAGATACAGGAAAACTACTGAGACTTAAGTGCTTCGGGTACGGCGCTAGTCGCAAAATGGGGGAGACTTCTCTAACAGAAGCGTTATCCTCTAATAGTTGCGCTAGCCTCTTTTCGGATTATCAATCATTAATTAATGCGGAAGAATGGTTGCTTCAGTCTGATTATGCAGTCGCTCGTTCTAACCGAGTTAACAAAGCACGACTTGAACAACGATTTCATCTTATTCAGAACACCTTAAAACAACTTTTGCCTGATGTTTCCGATATTCGTATTACGCTTGCGGACGATCATCATCCTCGTCCCATAGCAGAATTTCTTACTCCATATGGATGGGTGCCTTTGAAAAGCCTTAGCTTAGGCTACAAAACCGTGATCGCCTGGACAGTAGACCTAGCGGCAAGACTGATAGAGCGTTACCCGCAGAGTGAAGACCCACTAGCTGAACCCGCCATAGTTTTGGTGGATGAAATTGATCTCCATCTTCATCCAAAATGGCAGCGTACCATCATGAGCTTTTTGACAGAACGCTTTCCAAACACACAGTTCATTGTGACCGCCCATAGCCCACTCGTTGTTCAGGCTGCAAAAGATGCAAACATAGTTCTGCTCCGTCGTGAAGGCGATCATGTCGTCATTGATAACGACCCTGAAATTATTGATAATTGGCGCGTGGAACAAGTCCTCTCCAGCGTCTTTGATTTACCCAGTCCACACTCGCCAGATATAGAAAAACTGATTGAGAGCAGAAGAAAGATTCTGGCAAAATCTAAGCTAACTGCCAAAGATGAACGAGAGCTGAAGAAGTTAGAAAAACAAATTGGCAGTTTGCCAACCGGAGAATCTTCAGAAGATATTCGGGCAATGGATATTATCCGAAAAGCCGCTAAGCTCCTAGAAAACAGTTAGCCTTGTTTACACCGTGATTCGCATCGACAAGCCCAAGACCGCACCTAAAAAGCTCACCACAGACGGGAAAACCAAAGCAGATTCCCACATTGATGAATACAATCAAGCCCCCGTTGAGTATCAACAAGGCAAAAAATCCTTCAGCTTCTCTAGCGATATTTATGGGCATAGCAGCGTAAAAGCCGCTCTGGTGCTTGCCCAGCATAAAAAATGCTGCTTTTGTGAGCGCCTTGTTGGCGACGATGGCGACGTAGAACACTTTCGCCCCAAGAGTACCTACGCTCAGAAAAAAGGTGGCAAGCTCACTCGCCCTGGCTATTACTGGCTTGCCTACGCCTGGGACAATCTCTACCTCAGTTGCAGCGCTTGCAACCAACGGCAAAAGCGAAACCTATTTCCGCTAACTGAACCCACAACCCGCGCTCATTCCCACAGCCACGACATCAGCCTTGAAGAACCGCTATTCGTTAACCCTGGAGTCGAAGACCCCAGTGAACACATCACATTCAGAGGTGAAGTATCCCATCCAGTCCCTGGAAGCATGAAGGGAAAACCGACTATTGAGAGTCTGAATCTCAACCGCAACATTCTGAGTGAAGCGCGGTTGAAGCATCTGCAAAAACTAAAAA
>JANNDV010000185.1:0-10476 GCA_031387975.1 Acaryochloridaceae cyanobacterium OTE_75_metabat_521
CCGCCCTACGGGCACCCCTCCTGGGAGGGGATTTTCTCAGACTTGTGTGTACACGGTAGCCCTAAACCCGTTGTATGCTGAAGCAACGTTTTCTCTTGTGTGCTTTTGTGCAATGAAGCTTGGCAACGTTGTTAAATCTAACTCTCACTGTGACTACATTGTTCAGCTTGATGATTCGATGGAGGTTTCGAGTCCGCCGTTGCCCGATGAGTATGGCTTTGGCTCTTTTGTAAAGCTCGAAACCACAGCGCGCCACTGGGCGATTGGTCTAATTTATAACTCTCAGCTTTTTAATCCGGCCTACCTCAACACAGGGCCGCGCCTTGTCAGCCAACCTGACCCATTTTTTACCCCAGACCTCATCCGCGAGACGCGGACGCTGCTGTGGACGGTTTTGATTGGAACCCTTGAAAATCAGGGTGAGTTTACCTATGGCTGTCAGGGTATCCCTACCGTGGTGGTGCCTGTTAATACGCCTGTCTTTTGCATGACGGATACCGAGATTCATGCGTTTCATCGTAACCAAGATCAGCAGAGCCAGTTTTGCTATTACTCTCACCTATTGGGGTGTGGTGGCGTGTTTGCGTCTCAGTTGACTGAGCAGGTGTTGGCAAAGGTGAGTCCGCTGTTTGAAGGGGGCGATCGCCGTGCCCTAGAAATCCTGCGCAAGGAGCTGTGCTGGAAACATACGATGGGTGCAATGCGCTAATATGCTGGGGGCGCTTTGGCGCGCTAAAGCGCAAAAAAAACCGACAAACTAACCAAGTCTGTCGGCCTGCTGTGTGTTCCCCATTGATGACTCAATTTCTTAAGTCATCTGTAGTATGGCAACTGCATAAAGGGGTAGCTGTGATAGCGATCACGGCATACTGGTGATTGTCATCACCAATTGTTGAAGTCAGCGGCAGCGTTTGGCAAATTCTGATCATTTGCGGCAGAATTTAGATCATGATAGATGGACAAAAGCCAAACAAGCCGCTGTTTTCGCAGCATTATCTGGCGCATCGAATTCAGGAATGCCCAGAATGGCTGGCGGATGTGGATGAAGGGTTTAATGCGCTTAAAAAGCTCTATCTTTCTAAAAAAGATCTGCTGCCAACGCTGAGCGAAGCGCAAACTGAAGACGTTTTTATTAAGCCCGTACTGAATATTTTAGGGTTTAGCAATATCCCTCAGCCAACGACTCATAGTAAAGGTAGAGCGGAACGACCGGACTATGCGCTTTTTACCAGCGAAGCAGAGCGGGATGCGGCGTATCCTTTAAAGAGCGATGATTCTGCGTTTTATGGGCGGGTAAGGGCGATCGCAGAGGCCAAATACTGGAAGCGTCCGCTGAGCAAGGTTTCGGCGAACGATAAGCGCGACATTTATAAAAATACAAACCCATCGTTTCAGATTTCTAGCTACCTGACGGGTACTGGGGTCGATTGGGGCATTTTGACCAATGGGTGCGAGTGGCGGCTGTACTATCGGCAGGCTTCTTCGACGGCGACTGAGTTTTACCAAGTGGATTTGGTTGCGCTGATTGACGCGGCGGATTTGGAGCAGTTTAAGTATTTCTGGCTGTTTTTTCGGCAAGCGGCATTTTTAAAAGATCCTCAAGGGCGCAATTTTTTAGAGCGGGTGCGAGAGGGCAGCACCATCTATGCCACGCGGGTTGGCAGTGAGCTGAAGGCGCTGGTGTTTGATCAGGTGTTTCCTGGGTTGGCGGGGGGCTTTGTGACGGATGCGGTTCGCCGAAAAGCGCAGGTCACGGCGGATCAGGTGCATGAGGCGACGCTGTCGTTTCTCTATAAGCTGCTGTTTTTGCTGTATGCCGAGGCGCGGAATCTGCTGCCGATTGATGGCGATTATCGAGATCACAGCTTAATTAAGATGGCGCAGGCGGTTGCGAAGGGGGTTGAGCGCCAGAAAAGCTTAAGCCAGACTTCGACGGGGATGTATGATCGGTTGCTGAGTTTGTTTCAGATTGTGGATCGCGGGGATGCTGGGTTGGGGGTGCCGCGCTACAACGGGGGCTTGTTTCACTTTGATTTCAGTGCGGCTAGCGATCAAGAGGAGTACCGCGCGAATCATTTTTTGTTTCGGTTTAAGCTCTCGGATGCGGTGTTGGCTCCGGTGTTGGACAAGCTGGCACGGTTTGAGGGGCAGCCCATTGACTACAGCTTTTTAGGGGTGCGGCAGCTCGGCTCTATTTATGAGGGGCTGCTGGAGTACCGCGTGGTGATTGCGGATGCTGCTGCTGGGCTGGTGCATTTAGAGAATGATAAGGGGGAGCGCAAGGCGACGGGGTCTTATTACACGCCGGACTACATTGTGAAATACATTGTTAGCCATACGCTGAGGCCAATCTTGGCGGGGCGACAGGCGCGGTTTGGCGAATTGATGGCGCAGATTGACCAACTCCATAGCCAGCGAAAAGATAAGCGGCTGGGCGACCAAAGCCGGAATGGGCTAGGCAAGGATTTGAAGCGCTTAGAGCGAGAGGCGCAGAGTACGCTGCTAGATATTAAGGTGTGTGACCCCGCGATGGGGAGTGGTCACTTTTTGGTTGAGGCGGTGGACTATTTGACGGATGAGCTGATCCGCATTTTGACTCAATACCCTGACCATAACCCTGTGCTAGAGATGCTGGAGCAGACGCGCAGCAGCATTTTGCAGAATTTAGAACAGCAGGGCATTACGATTAACCCCGACAGGCTAGAACCCACTCAACTTTTGCAGCGGGTGGTGATGAAGCGCTGTATTTATGGCGTGGATTTGAATGTGATGGCGGTGGAGTTGGCGAAGGTGAGTTTGTGGCTGCATTCGTTTACGATTGGCGCACCGCTGAGTTTTTTAGATCATCATTTACGCTGCGGCAATTCGCTGATTGGCACGACGGCGCGAGAGGCGGAAGCCAATATGTCGCAGGAATCGACAGGACAGTTTAATTTGCTATCGGGGCCGTTTGTGGGGTTGCTACGAGCGGCTGAAATTATGCGCGGTGTGAGTGTGTTGAGTGATGCCACGTTTGCGGAGGTGGAGCAAAGTGAGACCCTGTTCCGGTCGTTTGATGCGGCGGCAAAGCCCTATAAGCGGCTGCTCGATATTTATGTGGCTAAGTATTTTGGCCTAAAGCGAGCTGAGTTTTTCTTGCGGGTGTTTGGGACGACTGCCATTACGGCTGACCCCAAAAAGATGGATAAGGCCGATGCTGCCGTGTATGATGACGCTCAAAAACTCTGTGATGAGAAACATTTTTTCCATTGGGATTTAGAATTCCCTGAAGTATTTATTGAATTGGAAACTGCTAGTTGGAAAGAGAATGTAGGATTTGATGCTGTCATTGGAAATCCACCTTATGATGTATTAGCTGAGAAAGAGAGAAAAGAAAATTTAGCCAGCTTAATTAAATACATTATTTCTAATCCAGTCTTTAAAGAAAGCTTGGGAGGCAAACTAGATTTATTTAGACTCTTTATATCTCGATCAGACTATCTCATTTCACCATCTGGATTTGTTGGACTAATTGTCCCAATGTCAATTCTGGCAGATCAACAAGCAAGCCATCTGAGAAAGTCTTTATTGCAGCAAAATAAGATTCACAAGATTGATGCTTTTCCTCAGAAAGACGATCCTAATAGAAGAGTATTTAGAGAAGCAAAATTACCAACTTGTATTATTATTTTGAGCAACTCTAGTCAGAGAAAAATAATTGATATCACAGTGCATCCTGGAAATCTGTTAGAAGAGATTTCAGGAGATTTTTCTTGTACATTAGCTGAAATCAAGGCATTAGATGAAGATAATTTATCGATTCCTTTGCTTTCATCTCAAGAAGAAGTTAAGGTTTTGAGACGATTTCTACCTCAAAACAAAATGCAGAAAATGAAGGATATCTGCCCAACTTATCAAGGTGAAATTAATGAAACAACGATGGATGATTTAATCAGTATAGATCCAGGAAAAGGTTCTCGCATTTTACGGGGAGGAAATATTCAGAGATACAAATTTATTTCTGAGCCTAAACAGGGCATTTCAAAGTATCTTGACGTTGCTGCATACAATCAAAAGATTGGAGGAGAACGAACGGCTCACACGCTTAAATCAAGAATTGGCTATCAAAGAAATGCGGCTCTTGATAGTTGGAGACGCTTAATTTTTGCACCTCTACCGATGCCTTCCTATTGTTTCGATAGTGTTTCATATTTATTAGTTGATGATAAAAATCATGCTTTTGCGTTACTAGCATTGCTTAATTCCCGTCTTTTAGAGTGGCGATTTAGTTTAACTAGCACAAATAACCATGTAAGTACATCAGAAATTGCTGCTTTACCAATTCCAGAGTTTACTTTTACTACCCCAACTGATCGCCGTCAAAAAGCACTAAAAAATGTGATCGCCCTTTACAGTCAGTTCCAAAGTGATCGCAATCCCGACCCCCTATTGCTGCAAATCGACCATCACCTTAGCCAACAGCCTGAAGAAGCCGACGTGATCCATGATTTGCTGGCACATCTAGCCGAGCAAATGATCGAACTCAACAAACAAAAGCAAACCGAAACCAAAAGCTTTCTGCAATGGTTAGAGCGCTTCATTGGTTGCCCAATAGATACTCTGACCAACAAATCTAAGATTAAAAACTACTTAGGCGACTATTCCAAAAAAGGGACAGGGAGCGTAGAAGCCAAACATGATACAGGCGAAGCCCACCTTAGCTTTGATGCCCTGATTGAACTGCTGAAGAAAAACAAAAAGAAACTCAAGATTGATCCCGATGCGCGAAAAGAACAGCAAACCCTAGAGAAAGAATATCAAGCCAGTTTAGAGACTTTGCTGCCTCTAAAAATGCAGCTAATGCGGTGCGATCAGTTAATTGATCAGATTGTGTATCGGCTCTACGGTTTGACCGAAGAAGAAGTGGCGATTGTAGAGGGAAAATGAAAGAAATTCGTTTTAGCGACCATGCCCAATTGAAAATGGAGATTTTAGCCAGTCACGAATTAACTATCGACCCAGCTTTTGTAATAGAAACCGTAAGATCTCCAGAGAAATTGGAAACCAGAGAAGAAAATAAACTGATCGCTCAAAAACAATTAGATAAAAACCTAGTTCTTCGAGTTGTTTATCGAGAATTCAGCACATTTATTTTTATCATCACACTTTATCCTGGGAGGAAATCTAGATATGAAAAAGATTAGCTATAGCAAAGATGCCGATGCACTTTTAATCGAACTTTCTAACGATTCAATTGCCTATGCTGAAGAAGAAGGAGCCGTTATTTTGCATTATTCCCAGAACGATAAGCTAGTTTTAGTTGAAATTTTAGACTTTCGACGGCTCATGTCACAAGAGGCGATCGCTACGCTTCTTGCATCTTAAGTCGATGGGCGTAATTAAATTACCGATAGGGTTTGGGTTTCGACTTCGCTCAACCCGCGCCAATACGGGAATTGAGGGTTGAGACTTCGACTAACGCTCAGTCGAACACGGAGCCGAAACCCGTTTTATAGTTAATTCAGTCTGCCTACTTATGCGGTAATAAATAGTTTAAGGAGCCAAACTAAATGAGTGACACCATAACAGGCAATGATGTAATCAAAAAATTGCGTGATCTAAAGCCCGAACTTGAACAACGCTATGGCGTAACTCGCATTGGCATATTTGGCTCCGTGGCACGCAACGAAGCCCATAGTGAAAGCGACGTTGATATCGTCGTAGATATGGCACCCGATCTTTTGAAACGTGTCAGTCTTAAAGCAGAACTAGAATTACTTCTGGGTAAAAAAGTTGATGTAATTCGCTATTGGCATGGCATGAACAACTACTTAAAAGCGAGAATAGATCAGGAAGCAATTTATGTATAATCGCTCCCTTCTGTTAGAATTATTTCTTGAAATTGATGAAGCAATTAGGAGAATTGAGCGCAGATTTGCAGATATTAACTCGCCAGAGGATTTTATTGGTGATGACAATGGACTAGATCGCCTAGATGGGATCAGCATGATGCTAATTTCGATCAGTGAAAATATCAAAAGAATTGAAAAAACTGCCAGCACTAATTTTTTGAATCAATATCCTGATATTCCCTGGTCGAGCATTAAAGGAATCAGAAATATCTTAGCTCATGATTACTTTAACATAGACGCTGAAGAAATATATAAAATATGCTCAAGTGACTTAGAAACCTTAAAGCAAGTATTGGTAAAAATGCGCAGTGAAAATCTTTTTTGAGACTACACCACGATGAAGAACCATAATGAAAATAAAATATTTTTCTAACACAGATACATTAGCGATCGAGCTAACCAGCAAACCTGTCGCTTCGACCGACGCTATTACAGATGATCTAATCTTGGATTATGACGATAAGGGTAAAATCGTTTCTATTACAATTGATAACTGCTCTAAAAACGTAGATGCAGTTAATCTTCAAGCGCTTGACTTACCTCTGGTGAGTTTATAAACAAAATTATAGAATAAATGTAAGAGAAACATGCCCCAAAAATTCTCCAAAATATTGCCGCAGAAATCCAACTTTTGACGACGCTAGAGCAGAAAGAAAACTTTCTCATTTTTCTAGGCGCACTGACAGAACGATTTATCTGTCTTAAAACCCGCAGAGATCATAAGTCTTGAAACCGAAGCCTTTCTGAAGATTCTAGACCTCACGGGTATTGAATTTTCTTGTCTAACCGAAGATGATGTAGCTGCCGAGAAGACCTGGTAATAAAGAAGCGAAGCACAATTTAACATAAGCCATTTAGCTATTTTTTAAATGTGCTGACCCTTCAGAAATTCAGAGTTATTTGTCTACCAAGAGCTTTCATTCATCTGCCTTGATGTAGAATTAGGCTGCACTGCGATCGCAGGTATCTGATTTTTTTGCATTACTTTGATCAAAAAACTTAGCGCTTCATTGACTGAATCTGCACTAGAAAATATCTCTGCTACATCCGGCTCTAATTGCACCGTTGAACCACCAAAGCTTTTTCGTCCTGGACCTAGCTTCCGCACCCGCAAACTTTTTAGATCATATTCAGATTGAAGATCATCTTCTAAATCAGATTCATCCTTCTTCATAGGTTTCACGCTCTACTCTTGTACTTTTTCTAGCGTAGTACCTAGTCATCTGAGTTCGCTAAACTAATCTGAGGCTTTAGTGCTGCTGATTCAATCAATCCTCAATTGTTTAAGTAATGACAGTTCCTGAAATAGACCAAGATGGTCACTTAATCTTGTACGATGCCGCACTGCCCCAGGGCAAAAGCAAGCGCATCTTCCACGTTAACGGCGTCGCCAGCGATGTTGCAAAACAGCGCCGCGACCTAGAAGCACTCGTTTGGCTCACCCTAGAGCGCCCCTTTGATGTCGTCGGTATTCACAACAGCACCCAAGGCATCCAGGCAGACCTCACCGAGAGCCTGCTGGGTAAAGCCGAACTGTATCGCTTCTGGCCTCAACACAAAACCGTCAGCAGCCAAAAGCGACTCCTAAGCTACGCAGACGTACTGCGATCGCTCTGTGACCAGTCCCTCCCCCCAGATGCCGATATCTTAACGGCGACTAAGACACCAACAAAGGGGCTACCATCCCTAGATATGGACTTACTACGACGCTTAACCAGCCTTCAGACCCTAAGCTGGGACGACCTAGAAACAACACTTTACGGCACCTACCCTGCGGGTGCGCCACGCCCCACCCTGCGCCTTGCCTACGAAATTGTAAACGCCATTCGCACAGGGGCAGAAACCTACATCGTTGCCCACAGTCAAGGGCTAATTATTACGGCCTTGGCGCTCCACATTGTGCAGCAGTTTTTTGGCGACTACCCCAAATGGACTCAGACCCTACGCATTATTGGCTATGGCCCCGCCATTATGTTTGAAGACTTGCCAGCCCCCGCGCGATCGCAGACTATCCTCATTCAGCATCGTCAAGATCAGGTCGCAGAATCTTTCAGCAACCTCCGCAACGTGAACCTTTGGAGTAACCTCCAAAACCAAGCTCGTAACCTGATTGACCGTGCCGATAGCCTCATTCAAATTATTGGCGCAGATTCTCACCACAGCGCCAGCGTATATCTGGGGCTAACGGGCGACCCCGTGGGCGATCGCTCAGCAAAGCTCATTCAACAGCTATTGCTCAGCGATTGGGAGCATGACCCCGTCGTGCAAAGCCTACGCTCCACTCGCATTATTCTAGAAACGGTTTAGGTTGAACCTTAGGCTTGAGAAACCGCCAATTCCTGAAGCTGCTGCTGCTGGTCTTGAGAAATACAGGACTGAATAATGGTTTCTAAATCGCCCTCTAAAACCTTCTCTAACGGGAAGTTAATATTTAGGCGATGATCGCTGGCGCGGTTGTCTTTGTAGTTGTAGGTACGAATTTTCTCAGAGCGTGAACCCGTGCCCACCTGCGATCGCCGCAGATCCGAAACCGCCTCATTTTGTTCGCGCAGCTTCATTTCGTAGAGCTTCGCCCGCAAAATCTGCATGGCACGCTCTTTGTTTTGGAGCTGCGATCGCTCCTCGGTGCAAAAAATCCGAATTCCGGTCGGCTTGTGGAACAAATCGGCAGCGGTTTCAACCTTGTTTACGTTTTGCCCCCCTGCGCCGCCCGATCGCGCCGTAGACATTTCAATATCTTTCGGGTCAATGTGAATTTCAACATCATCCACTTCCGGCATAATGGCGACCGTTGCGGTCGAAGTATGCACCCGTCCCGAAGTCTCTGTTGCAGGCACCCGCTGAACGCGGTGAACGCCGGCTTCGTACTTGAGCTTGCTGTAAACGCGATCGCCCTGAATTTCTAAAATCGCTTCCTTAAAGCCACCCATTTCCCCTTGAGAATCGCTGATCAGCTTTACCTTCCAATTTTGGGTATCTGAGTAACGCGAGTAGAGCCGCACCAAATCCCCAGCCCAAATACTGGCCTCATCTCCCCCAGTACCTGCCCGAATTTCTAGCATGATGTTTTTGTCATCATTGGGGTCGCGGGGCAGCAGCAGCACCTTGAGATGGCTTTCTAGCGTGGCTAAGCGCTCAGCCAGTTCTGATACTTCTAACGAGGCCATTTCTCGCAGCTCTGGGTCGCTGGCAGATTCCTTTAAAATCTGTTGAGCCTCGGCGAGTTCTGCCTCCGTTGATCGCCATTGGTCAAAGGTATCCACCGTTTCTTCTAAAGAAGCTCGCGCCTTTGCAATCCGCTGGATCTCTCCTGGATCGACAGCGACTTCGGGATCTCCTAAGCGGCGAGTCAGTTCATGAAAGGTTTGCTCAACCGATTTGAGTTTGTCAAGGAGATAGGCTTCAGCCATGTTCGTTCAGCTTCAAACAGATAAATTAAGAAACAGATAGATTAAAAACTCTGGCGAGCAGACGAGCTACCCACAAGTGCATTGCCTTACCCAGACAATCTCACCTTCGATACAGCTAGTTTAACCGAAAATGCTCAAGCCCTCATGGACAAAAACGCTGTAAAGGTTAGGGATAGAGCCATTTGATCCTATCGCTATGTCGCATCTCTACCTACACTAAAATGAGGTAATGGCGACTCAACCCTTTTGGAAAGGTCTGTCTCAAGTCTATTTCATCAATATTTTTAGGCTGTTTTAGAATCCCTATGACCTTTTCCCCTGCTGCCCAACCCATGAATACATTGACGCGCGGTGTCCAAAAGTCGGTTTTAGACAATGGCTTAACGGTTTTAACCAAAGAAATTCATACCGCACCCGTTGTCAGCGTTCAGGTTTGGTACCGCGTGGGTTCCCGTAACGAAGGCCCCGGACATAACGGCATCTCTCATCAGCTAGAGCATCTTTTATTCAAAGGCACTCAAAGCCGTCCCATCCAGTTTGGGCGGCTGTTTAGTGCCTTGGGCAGCGCGTCTAATGCCTTTACCAGTTACGACATGACGGCCTATTTTGGCACCGTCAGCAGCGATAAACTAGAGGCTCTACTGGTACTCGAAGCCGACCGGATGCGTCACTCCCTCATCAACGAAGAGCAGCTTGAAACCGAGAAGCGCGTCGTGATTTCAGAACTTCAGGGATACGACAACAGCCCAGAGTATCGCCTGTCCGAGGCGGTCATGCGTCAAGCCTTTCCAGATCGTGCCTATGGCTTGCCCGTTGGCGGCACTAAGACAGACGTAGAGAGCTTCACCGTGGAGCAGGTGCGAGATTATTACAGCACCTACTACAGCCCTGATAACGCGGTACTGGTCGTCACCGGAGATTTTGACCCAGACACACTGCACTCAAGCATTGATAAAACCTTTGGTGCGCTTGCCCCTAATGCTGTTCGCACGTCTATTTCAAGTTTTTCAACGCCAGAGGCAAAGGGAAATTCCCCTTCCTCCCCCCTCCTGCTTCAGCAACCTGGCAGTGCATCCCTGATCGAATCGGTATACCCCATCCCAGATGTCCAGCACCCTGACGTTCCGGTTCTGGATGTTTTAGATGCAGTTTTATCCGTCGGTCGCAACTCAAGA
>JANNDV010000197.1:0-34482 GCA_031387975.1 Acaryochloridaceae cyanobacterium OTE_75_metabat_521
ATTTTAGCGAGCCATTGAGGCCGAAATTTAACGGCATAGCCCCCAAACTGATGAAACTGACTAAATGCCTTCTCGTCGTACTCAAAAATGCCATTACAGGTCAAAATCGCCTTAATCACCCGCTCTGGATAGCGATTCAAAAATAGCGTTGCCACCGAAGCCCCCGTCGAATGGGCATTTAGGTAAACAGCGTCTAGCTTAAGCTGTGTCAATAGCTCGGCTAAATCATCGGCATAGGTGACAAGGTCATACTGCTCCCAAGCCGTTTGAGGCGTAATAGAAGCCGTTGGTTCTAAAGCGCCGACTGCTTTAGAACGACCAAATCCGCGTAAATCATAGAGCAAGCAGTTAAAAAACGGCTTCAGCGCCTCGGCAGTCGATCGCCAGTACCGTGCAGAACCTGCCCACCCGTGCATAAAAACCATCACAGGCCTATCAGAAGACATTGGATCCGATGACGAAATCCACTCGTAGTAGTGGGGGACATCACGGATGGTTATGTAGGACATATCAACAAAAACTCAATATCTAAGCCGAATATTTAAGCAGATTCTGGGGTTGGAATCGAAGACGGGTGCATCAATAGCTCAGCTGAAGAAAGCTTCTCGACCATCTCTGGCGTAATCACGCAGCGCGTTAGGTCTTTACGAGAGGGCAGCTCATACATAATCTCTAGCATGAGTTCTTCTACAATGGCTCTCAGCGCCCTCGCGCCCGTCTTGCGGCGGTAGGCTTCACGGGCGATCGCCGTAATGGCATCCGTATGAAACTCAAGCTGCACGTTGTCCATGTTCATCAGCTTTTGGTACTGCTTGATTAGGGCATTGCGCGGCTCTGTCAAAATCTTACACAGCGTCTCTTCGTCCAGCGGATCGATCACAGAAATCACCGGAATCCGACCAATAAATTCAGGAATCATCCCAAACCGCACCAAGTCTTCAGGAGCCAAGTGACGCAGTGAATTGGCAGCGCGAACCTCTCGCGGCATCGGCTCGCCCTGCACAAAGCCCATCGACTTTCTGCCCGTGCGCTGCTCAATAATTTTGTCTAAGCCCACAAAGGCTCCACCGCAGATAAACAAAATATTGGTGGTGTCAATCTGGATGCAGTCTTGGTAAGGGTGCTTGCGTCCCCCTTGGGGCGGCACGTTTGCCGTGGTGCCCTCCAGCATTTTTAAGAGCGCCTGCTGCACCCCTTCTCCAGACACATCGCGGGTAATGGAAGGGTTTTCGCTTTTGCGCGCAACCTTGTCAATTTCGTCAATGTAGATAATGCCGCGCTGGGCTTCTTCTACATCTAGGTCAGCAACCTGAAGCAGCCGCAGCAAAATATTTTCAACATCTTCGCCCACGTAGCCTGCTTCTGTGAGCGTGGTGGCATCGGCGACAGCAAAGGGCACATCCAGCATTTTGGCAAGGGTTTGAGCCAGCAGCGTTTTGCCACAGCCCGTGGGGCCAATCAGCAAAACGTTTGATTTTTGCAGTTCTATTGCGTCTTCTAGGCTGCCGTCCGCTTCACCACTTTGAATCAGGCTCAGACGTTTGTAGTGGTTATAAACCCCCACAGATAAGACTTTTTTGGCCTCATCTTGACCAATTACATGCTCGTCTAAGTAAGTTTTAATTTCTCGTGGTTTTGGAATTTGGTTGAGCGACAGTCGAGAAGCGGAGCGCGGCGTAGCGCGACGACGCTGCTCAACCGCCGCTGTTTCTCTGCGGGCAGTGGGTGCGGCGGCAGGAGCGGAGCTGCTTGGCCCCGACTCAAACAGCTCTTCGTCTAAGATTTCGTTACAGAGATCGACACACTCGTCACAAATATAAACTCCTGGCCCCGCAATTAACTTGCGAACCTGCTCTTGGGATTTCCCGCAGAAGGAGCATTTGAGATGAGAGTCGTACTTAGACATAGCCACTGCCTGCTTAGACGTTGATGGGTTACGAACTGACGGCCTGACGTTGACTGAGG
The DNA here is from genome assembly GCA_031387975.1 of Acaryochloridaceae cyanobacterium OTE_75_metabat_521. GTDB lineage: Bacteria > Cyanobacteriota > Cyanobacteriia > Thermosynechococcales > Thermosynechococcaceae > JAAURS01. The sequence continues at coordinate 1,966 of JANNDV010000197.1, forward strand.
ATATCTTGACGAGTCAAAACCTTGTCAATCAAACCATACTTTTGTGCTTCGTCAGGAGACATAAAGAAATCGCGATCTGTGTCGGCTTCGATCCGATCTAGAGGTTGCCCCGTATGCTCAGCCATGAGCTGGTTAAGCTGCTCTTTGAGATACATGATTTCTTTGGCCTGGATTTCAATATCCCGAGCTTGCCCTTGGGCACCGCCGAGGGGCTGGTGAATCATGATTCTGGAGTGGGGCAAGGCCATCCGCTTGCCAGGGGTGCCTGCCGACAGCAAAAATGCGCCCATGCTGGCGGCTAAGCCAAAACAAATGGTGCAGACGTCAGGGCGGATGTGCTGCATGGTGTCAAAAATTGCCATGCCTGCGGTAATGGAGCCACCAGGGGAATTGATGTAGAGATAAATATCTTGCTCAGGGTCTTCTGCATCTAAAAACAGAAGCTGGGCAACAATTGCATCAGCCACTGAGTCATCAATGCCACGAGAGGAACCGTTGCTGCCAAGGAACACAATGCGCTCTCTGAGCAGTCTGGAGTAAATATCAAAGGCTCGCTCACCTCGACCGGACTGCTCTACCACCATCGGCACGATCGCCTGGGGAGGATTGAAGCTGTCATCATGTCCTGATGAGCGCGTAGCGCGAGAGTGAGAAAAAAGCATATGCGCGTCTGCTCTACTTCAAAAGGAATAAGAAAAGGATCGGCTGAGCAACAGCGAAAGAACATGATACAAACGCGTTGAGCAAAGCTTCAACTCGCTTTCACTTCATTATGCCTTAACTGCTGCTCAATCCGCTGGCTGCTGCCCATTGTCGATTGACGGGAGCAATAGGGCGATCGCCGCTCTAGCTCTCTTCTTCTGTCTTTGTCTTAGCGCTACGGCGACGAGTAGTCTTTTTCTGCTCTTCTGGAGCAGTCTCTGACTGTTCATCTTCAGCTACAGCGATCGCGGTGGTTTCTACCGTTGCCGCTGAGGCTTCTGGCAATGTTTCAGGCTCTGGCTCCACCTCAATTTTGTCTACCAGTGTGACTTCAGAGTGTTCTTTCAGCCAGCTCACAACCTTTTCTTTAAGGAGTTCGTCTTCGAGCACTTCTCTAAGGCGATCGCGGTCTATATTCTTCTTGTCATCAATCTGGTCAAACACCTCTTGATAACGTGCCTCTAGGGCTTCCGTTTCAATTTTGAGAGATTCTTGAGCCGCAACTTCAGCCAGCGCCAAGGTTCGCTTTACCCGACCAATCGCCTCATCACGGAAGCGATCTCTCAGACCATCAATGGCATCCGCCGGAAACAGTCGTTTGACATCCATGCCCTGAGACTGAAGGCGAGAGGCCAGTTGATTGATCAGAAAGCTGACCTCGTTGGAAATGATGGTTTCGGGCAGGTCAACCTCAACCTCTTCAACGAGGGCATCCAGAAGCTTCGTTTCAATGTTTTCGTCGGTTTTATCCTGAGCTTCTTTTTGGTAGCGCTCTTCTAAAAATGTGCGCAGTTCAGCCAAGGTTTCAAACTCACTGATTTCTTTCGCAAACTCATCGTCGAGTTCTGGCAGCTCTTTGGTTTTAATTTCTTTGAGCGTGACCGAGAAAACCGCAGATTTGCCTGCCAGCTCTTCTTGAAAATAGCCTTCAGGGAACTGTAGCTCTAATTCTTTTGATTCCTCAGGGTTCATCCCGACAATACCTTCGATAAAGCCAGGGATGAGCTGTCCTTCAGATAGCTCGACCTGAAAATCTTCAGCGCTTCCGCCTTCAATGTCTTGAGGATCTTCTTTGTCTTCGCCTAAGAAATACTGACCCGAGAAATCTATCACCGCAACGTCACCCAGTTCGGCAGCGCGGCCTTCGGTAGGAATAAGGGTAGAGCGAGAGGCACGCTGCTCATCAATCACGCGATCGGCTTGCGTGGGGTCGTGCTTAACTTCTTCTGCGGTCACTTTAAATTCTGTGTAGCGCTTTAGTGTTGCCTTGGGCGGTACATCAATGCTGGCGCTGTAGATCATGACAGATCCTGGCTCAAACTGGGTGAGCATCTCATCAAAAGAGGAGCGAAGCTGAAAATTGCCCAGTGCCGCAATTTCTTCTTGGGCGATCGCCTCTTTAAAGGTTTGTTCGACCAGTTCTTCTAAAGTTGCGGCCTTCATCTGCATTGCGCCGTAGCGCTGAAGCACAACCTGACGGGGCACCTTGCCGCGCCGGAAGCCAGGAATTTGGGCAGACTTCATGAATTTAGTGACGGTCTGCTCATAAGCTTGGCGCGATCGCTCTGGAGAGATTTCGATTTCTAGCCCAATCTGGCTACCAGGAAGCTTTTCCTGGGTTACTTTTAATTGTTCTTGTGTTTTAGACAACGCTCTTCCCTCGGTAGACTCAGCTAATAGAACCAATCAAATGCAAACGAGCCGCGTCAAACCCAAAGGCAGCGGTGAATGCAGAACATAGTTTTGTGTTTTGCACAGTTCTCTATTGTAAGGGATCTATTGCCTATCTCAGCCTATCGCACGAGCCACAGTAATTTAACGTAAGGGTGCAAGACTTTGCGCCCTCACCGAATCGGATCATGCACCGTCACAAGTTTTGTCCCATCGGGAAAGGTTGCTTCTACCTGCACGTCGTGAATCATCTCAGGAATGCCGTCCATCACGTCATCACGCCCTAACAGCGTTGTACCGTAGCTCATCAGGTCAGCGACGGTACGCCCCTCACGGGCACCTTCTAAGATAGCAGCAGAAATGAAGGCGATCGCCTCTGGGTAATTCAGCTTAAGACCCTTGGCCTTGCGCCGTTCTGCCACTAGCGCTGCCGTAAAAATGAGCAGCTTATCTTTTTCTTGCGGAGATAGTTGCATGATTTAGACCCTTATTCAGACTTACCAGATTAGAATTATCAGACTAAACTTGCCAAACGCGAACGGGACAGGCAGGCTGCCCTAAGGCATAGAATCGCACATGATTCCAAACTTGCGTAAACCATTGCCGAACCTCTGAGGTGGATTGGCCTCGATAACGGCAAATGACCCCCTGCTGTACGCGGGTCACGCCAATTTCGCCCTGTAACCCCATTTGAAGCCAAATTTCCCGAAGCTGCTGCACAAAATCGCGGTCTACGTCCTGCCCCAGCCATGCCAAGGTGCCCACCACAGGGCATTGATTGAGTCCATGGGGATGATCGATCATGGGTAAACCCGCAGGGAGCCACTGACGATCAATCCAAAGCGGCACTCCATCTCGCCATACTTCCGTGTGCGATCGCCATTCTCCTTCTTCAAACCGCTCTCCGCGCGCGGTACGCCCAAACCGATAGATATCCCACCCTAGCCAAGTCGCCTGGGGCGCTAAGTTCACCTTCAGAGTTTGCTTAAACTGCGCTTGGTTAAACAGAATGGTCTCTTGGGGTAGCCACTCTAAATAGGCATGTTCTGCAATATCAATCTCGATGACCTGCTCTGTTGTTTTGCCCTGAGCGCAGTAGATTTTACTCGCCGCAGCCGTTGTGATAACCGCATGGGCATAGGGTGCTAGGGTGAGGCGATAAATGAGGCGATCGCCCCCCACCATGCCTCCGGCTGTATGAATCAGAATGGTGTGGCAGACGCCCGGAGCTTCTGGATAAAGTGGTCGTTGCACCTTGAGGGGCGCTTGATGCCAAACCTTGGCTAACCGCGTTTTACCTCCAAAGCGATCGTAGAAAAGATCTACCGCGCCTTGCCATGAGGCTACGGCTTTGGAACCTTGAAGGGGCAGCACTTCGTCGCTGGATTGAGGGTCAGTGAAATCCATTGCTGAGTCAATAAAAGTCAGAAATAAGCTGTCTCAATCTAAATTACGTATTTTTACAGTTCAGTTTCTCGTTCTAAAGTGTCCATCCTAACTGAAAGAGTCTGCGGGAGAGAAAAGTGGCATCTGTCGCTAAGATGCAGCCACCTACATGAACTACCTTTTTTATGATTTTTGTCTCAATACGCTGACGAAATGAACTATGACCTACAGCCCCAACGCCCAGTCAGGGCAAACTCCCAAACCCGCTCAATTTTCCCCAGCCAAGGCACTGCATAAGTTTGTCACAGAAGAACGCTCAGGACGCCTGAGTGTTACTGACCCAAACGATACGTCAGTGGGATGGTGCGTTTATTTCGGGGGCGGTCAAGTTCACTATGCCACCAGTCTGGTGGGACAACGCGAGCGGTTATCTTACCTATTTAGTCGTGAAACGACAGGTCTAGAACCCTGTCTAAATATTGATGCGCCCTCAGACTATCAGATGGTGTATCAATACTGGCGATCGCAGCAACTGCCCCTCAACTGGGTTCGCCAAGTTTTAGCCACGCTCACTCAAGAAGCACTGACCCAGTTTTTAGCCATTCCTCAAGGCACGCTCAAATATGAGTCTACGATTGGTCTAGATCCGCTGCTGCTATCTGTCCCCTTTCGGCAGTTAGTGCTGCCCGTACGCGATAACGTCACCCGCTGGGCGAACCTAAGAACCGATTTAAGTTCGCCCTTTCAAAGACCTGCTATTCTCAATCACGATTATTGTCTTCAGAGCGTTTGGAGTGAGAGTGCATCCGGTCAACAGCTACAGGACGTTATGCCCCTGATCGAAAAAAATCTGACGCTTTATGAAATTGCGCATCAATGCTCCCTTGATGTTTTAGAACTTGCTATTTTTCTCAAGCCAATCATTCAAAATGGGGGCTTGGAAATGAGACCTCATCGGGCTGTGGCTACCCAAAAACGTCCTGTTGTGGCTTGTGTAGACGATAGCCCTACCATTCAGCAGTTTGTCAAGCTGTCTTTGGAGTCGTCAGGTTACGAGGTGCTGTCTCTTTTTGACCCCACCCAGGCCATGGTGCCGTTATTGACCCATCAGCCCATCGTCATTTTGATGGACATTGAAATGCCAGGGATTGACGGTTACGAACTCTGTCGATTAGCGCGTCAAGTAGAGGCGCTGCGCCGTGTGCCCATTATTATGCTCACAGGGCGCGAAGGCATTATTGATCGCGTTCGTGCCCGAATGGCGGGCTGCACAGCGTATTTGACTAAGCCCTTTAATCCTCAAGAACTGTTAGAACTGGTTAAAAAGCTGGAATTGGCAATTCCCGTCGCGCCGCTATAGCGTCCCCATAGCGGCAGACACTAATTGTTCGTAAGGGCGGGTTTAGCTGATACGGCATTGGAGAATCCCAGATTTGTCGGCAAAACCCGCCCCTACAAAACCTGGATGTTATTTAATTTTCCTTCTTAAGGATTTTTTTGATGTGCTGTTGGGCAAAGGTATTGCGCTCCCAAAACACGCCATCTACCCATCCCTGAATACAGGATTCAGCTTCAGCCAATTCCAGGCGACGTGCCGCTAACAGACAGTAATCTTGCTCTAAATCAATGCCCAAGTAGCGACGACCTAACTTTTTGGCCGCAACCACCGTCGTGCCGCTGCCTAAAAAGGGATCTAGCACTAAATCTTCAGTATTAGAGCTGGCTAATAGCAGTTTGGCTAACAGCTTTTCACTCTTTTGGGTGGGGTGCAGCGTATTTTCTGGCATAGACCAGAAGGGAATGGTGATGTCTGTCCACAGATTAGACGGATAGGTATCGCGGAAACTGCCTTGTTCGGTGGATTCCCAGTCTCTCGGCTGTCCCGTAGCGTCTCGGTAAGGCGCTAAGACTCGCCGTCGCTGTTTGACGGCATCTGTATTAAAGGTGTAATGCTCTGAGACGGTGCAAAACCAGATATCTTCGCTGGCGTTTTTCCAGTTGGCTTTTGCCCCGCGACCTTTTTCTCGCTCCCAGGTAATGCGATTGCGCACAATGAGATGTTCGGAGGCTGCCATAAAGATAGAGGCAGACGAAAACCAGTCGCCGCAAATATAAACCGTAGCGGTGTTTTTAAGTAGCGGCTTGAGCGATCGCAGTACTTCACCCAGCCAATCGGCATAATCTTGCACAGACTGACGGTTAAACCGCCTTCCATTAAAGGTTTTGGTGAGATTGTAGGGCGGATCTAGAATCAGCAGATCTACACACTGCTGGGGCAGCAAAGGTGCAAGGGCAAGACAGTCGCCGTGGAGAATGCCCGATTTCCACGCTTCATTCGCCCCAGGCAGCGGGAGCTGAAGTAAGTGCGATCGCAGACGAGTACAGTCTTCTGGCGTGATAACGATGGAGCGATTCAGCCGAGAGTATGGCTTGTCTGGGTTTCCGGTCGTCATCACTGCGCCTATCTATTTGTCTATATTTATCATCTCTATTAATCAATTCTGAAGGCGTAGCGTAGTACATTCAAGCCTAGACCACAACACATCTGAATGTACAGCCTTGTTCTTAAAGTCAGATCTACCATCTGATTTAGAGAATCTGTCAATATTGTTTGACAAAAGTTTACATAGTTGTTACATTAGGTTCATAGAAGTTTACAAACCCTGCAACCCGCAGAACGAGGACACCCATGCAAACCACTAAAGACGAACACGGCATCTTAAACAACTTTGCAGTTGAGCCAACCCTCTACTATGCTGAAGCCCCTTCTGCCGATCAGCAGCGTCGATATATGGTTCAGGGCGCTGTAGCGGCTGTGTTTGTGGCCACCATTTTTGCCATAGCTTTGACTGTTAGCTAAGTCATCGAAAACATTTAAGATATTAAAGCTTTAAACTGATTCACCAATAAGGGATAACAATCATGATGATCCTATTAAGCTTGGTCGTTCTATGCGGTTGGGCAGCAGCAGCCATCTTGGGGACTCAAGCCTACTTTCGGGGTGAGCAATCTAAGCCCATCCATGCACGCAACTGGCGCTCAGAATCTTTTGAGAATATTGCTCGAACCTTTACTGGCGAAGCAACTGACTACACGCAGCGTACCCCTGGCTTTGACGCAGTCGATGCATTTGCAAGCGCAACGTTGAGCAACTCATAATTTATCAATAATGATGCTTGATCAATCTTAAAACCCCGCTAGAGTTAGCTCTAACGGGTTTTTTTTGAGCATAAAGCCCAGGCAAGATGCAACGCGAGAGTTAGCGTTAAGATAGTTACCGGAGGGAACAGGTATTAAAGCGCTCTGCTCTGTAAAGCTAAGACGCTTTCCCCCAATGCATTCTAGGGAGACTCGCGTGACCCAAAGCTATAACGACAACCTTTTTGATCGGCTGTTTATCTGGCTGTTTTCACGCAAAATGGCGATCGCCTTGGGTAAAGGCACTCCGCAATCAGGCTATGACGGCTTTGTGGATTTGTCTCAGCAAATTATGCAGGGTCGTAATGCCGCGCAGCAGCAAGATTTGGTGTCTGTTGTGCTGAAATCTTTGGTTCCGGCACCCATCTTAAAAATAATTCGGACATTTTTTTCGCCTACAAAATTAGTCTGTGAGCTAAATGCGTGGTTTGCCACCCTACTGTTTGAGTGGTTAGTCGGCCCTTGTGAAGTTCGCGCCATTGAAGTAACAGATCAAAATGGTCAATCTAGGCTACAGAATAGCGAAGTGTACATCAAAAAGTGCCGCTATCTCGAGCAAAGCGGCTGTGTGGGCATGTGCATCAACATGTGTAAGCTGCCCACGCAATCCTTTTTTACCCAAGATTTTGGCATTCCACTCACCATGACGCCTAATTTTGAAGACTTGAGCTGTGAGATGGTGTTTGGTCAGATCCCTCCGCCCCTAGAAACCGAAGCGGCCTATAATCAGCCCTGTTTAATGGGACAGTGTATTACAGCTGCCGCCGCTCCAGCCTGCCCAAAGGTTCACGAAAAATAGCTGCCGCTGCGATCGTTTTGCTGGCGTTTATGGCTGTTTGTTGTGAGCGGTTTGAGCTGCTTCGGCTTTCTGAATAAATGGCTCTAGGGCAATAGTTTGGGTCATTTTTGAGAGAATGGCCTCAATTTCTGTCAAGTATTCGCAGTCAAAGCGTTCTTGCGTCGAAATCACCCGCTTTAGGGCATCTACAATCGCCTGTTCACAGTCTGCCGCACTGAGGCCATTTTGATGCCCCACCATGAGCTGTCGCAAAAAGTAGGCATAGCCCCCCGTCATTAGCCCCATCAGAAGCGCGTTCTCATGCCTTAGGGTTTCTAGCTCCTGCTGTAGGTCTTCTGGAATCTCTGTGGAATGGGTCACGGCGATCGCCCTAAAGCTGAGCAGTAATTAGAATTTGGCGTTTAGAACCCGCCTAACCAAGGGTCTAAGCAAAGCGTACCAAACATTCTTGAGCTTGAACCATCCATACTTCAAAACGTTAATCGGGTTCAGGCGCTGAGCATAGAACTGAACAAACTCTGGATGGGGCTTACCATCACGCGCTATTACAAAATAGGGTGGTTCGAGCAGCGGATCAAAACAGTGGAGTGGCAGACATTCTAAGATGTAAGTCCAACGAGACTGATCGGTAATATTGGGCGCTGTACAGTGCAGCAAAAAAGATGAAAAAATAACAACATCTCCTGGGTCAGCTTCAATGATGATAGGACTCTCAAGAGCAGTATCACAATCAAAAAAACTTTCAGCATATTGATGGGGGAAAATCTTTTCTTCTAGAAAATATTGACCAGGCTGAACCCAAAGTGCGCCATTCTCAGCCGTTACTTTTGTGAGCGGAATCCAAACCTGATAGGAAGTATGTTTGAGTTGAGTATAGCGATTGTCCTGATGCCAAGGCATCATACTTGCGCCTGGGTCTTTAGAAATAGCCTGATCCCATCGTACCCAGATATCGGAACCAATAATTTTTGATAGTACATCTACCACTTTAGGCTGAACGATCAATTCTCGAACTTCTCGGCTGCGATTTAAAAACTTAGTATGGTAGTGAAACCTATCTTGATCACATCCAAAAGTGTTCTCTTTGGTATCGCAAGACTGAATACTTTTCCACAAAGAATCTATTTCTTCTATAGAGAATAATCCTCTATAGATAATGTAGCCTTGTCTTTTGAATTCTTCTTGACTCCCTACGTCCAAATCTAATATCTGTTCCAGCATCTACTTCCCAGCATAAAATGCGATCTTGTTCATCTCAAGACTACGGATATAGTCGTTGTGGATTCATCACAGCGCACTCGTTATTTAAGTGCTGAACTCATACAGACGATATATCTCTAAGATCCCCTTATTGAAGTCATACTCTTATTGTCTGATTTCGTCAAGAATTAGGAGATTAACTGGCTGCATTCCGTTTGTCTGAGCAAATTTAACGCAAGATGCGATCATTCTTGAGGAGAAGTCTGTTTTTAAGATTGACATGAGCCATCGATCAATGTCTTCGATACAATGTCCTGAAAGAGAAGATTCAAATAAAATAGAGAGAATCTGTAACCCTTTCGTTTGTCAGCCTATGTCTGTGCTCAAAACCCAGCCTGTTCCTGTTAAAGACGACGCTGCTGATTTACCACCCTCCTGGAAAATTAAGCTGCTTTATGACGGTCTATGCCCGCTGTGCCTGAGAGAGGTTAATTTCTTAACTCGTACAGATGCAGGGCGCGGTATTGTGACGTTTGTTGATATTGCTGACCTAGACTATAGCCCCGCAGAGCATGGTGGCGTTGAGTTCGCCGAGGCAATGGGGCGCATCCATGCGGTACTTCCCGATGGGAGCGTTATTTGTGATGTAGAAGTTTTTCGGCGCGTGTATGATGCCTTGGGCATGGGATGGATTTATGCCGCCACAAAATGGCCTATGGTTCGCCCGATTATAGATAAGCTTTATGACCTCTGGGCAAGCTGGCGTCTAGCATTGACGGGCAGACCCAACTTAGCGAGCATTATTGCAGAGCGCCAAGTGCTTCTCGACAACAGCGAAGCCGAAAGATGTAGGCTAGTCGATCATCAAGGGGACAGAATTTCCTGTAACCCATAAATTTTAGAAATCGAAAATGGGCTTAGAATTTGAGGGAAAGATATGCTGTTCATAAACACAAGCGCAGTCTCTGCCCTGTTCTTTGGCGCGATACAGTGCCTTATCTGCGGTCGCAATGAGCGTTTCTAAGGAAAGTTCTAGCTGGGGAACCATACAGGAAATCCCTTGGCTTAACGTCAGGTAATCGCTCACAGAAGATGTAACATGGGGCAAACACAGGCTGTTAATAGCAATTCTGATTGCTTTGGCGACCTGACTGGCTCCGGTTAGGGTTGTAAAAGGCAGCACAATTGCAAATTCTTCGCCGCCGTAGCGCGTGACCAAATCTGTAGGGCGCTTAATGGTATCGCTAATGGTTTGCGCCACCTGTTTTAGGCAGTCATCTCCGGCTAGGTGTCCATAGTGGTCGTTATAGCGCTTAAACTCATCAACATCTAGCAAAATAAGCGCGAGAGGTTGCTGTAGATGTGCCATGAGCATCCACTGCTGTTGAAGATATTCATCAAAGTGACGGCGATTGGCAACCCGTGTGAGTCCATCTAGCATGGCCAACCGATGCAGTTCTTGATTGGCTTTCTCTAGGGCGGCGGTTCTTTTAGAAACTTCAATCTCGAGGTTAAGATTATTGGTTCTGAGTTGGTCTTGAGCTTGCTGAAGCGCTGTCAGGGTCTGAGTCAGCTCTAGCTTTTGGTGCTCAATGGTGAGGATATCTCGATAGGAACGAAGGGAGGCGATCGCCGTTGTAATCAATCTCTGCCGCGTCAGCTCCACCTTGAGCTTGTAGTCATTGATGTCGTAGTTAAGAATCACAGACTCTTCCGGTGCTTCACCAGGCTGCCCTGTCCGCAATATAATGCGCACCTGTCGATTCTTTAGCTCTTCACGGATGTACTGAGCAACCTTTAGCCCCGCGTCATGGGTTTCCATTACAACATCCAGCAGCATAATCGCGGCATCTGGTTGAGTGGCGATTAGGTGCTTGCCTTCTTCGCCAGAGTAAGCCGAAACAAAGATCAGCGGTTTGCCTTCAAAGGTAAAATTCCTTAGCGCCAATTCTGTTGCACGATGGACAGAGCGTTCATCATCTACAATCAAAATTTTCCAGGCGTTTTCAGAAAAATCGACGGGTGCTAAGTCTTCCTGCACATCAGGTGCCGCGTCGTCATCAGCAATGATGCTTTCATCCTCCATAAAGGAGAAGATGTCATCGGTTAGCTCATTTGGAGTATGGGAGTTACTCATCTATTCCTTGAAAATGATGAAAAGAGTAAACTAAATCTCCCAACAGGAAGCCATAACGCTTTAACAATTGAGAGTTGTGTCAAAGAATTAACCCATAATCCATTTCAGAACGGATTGCCCTATTACTCAGGATTCCCCTGTATCTGAAGCGAAGTTACATGAGTGCTGACAGATAAAGGTAAAAGAATCTCAAAGTGAGTGCCTTGATCTATTGTGCTGCGCACCTCAATGCTGCCCTGAAGTTTTTGAGTAATGAGGTTGTAGACGATATGTAGACCTAATCCTGTTCCGCCACGATGTCGGGCTGTTGTAAAGAAGGGGTCAAAGACTTTCCCTAGGTTTTCTGGCGGTATCCCACATCCATCATCACTATACTGAATGAGAATTTTGCCATTCTGTTCAGAGACATCAATACAGATTGCCCCAAGGGATTTAGATTCAAAGGCGTGGGTCAAAGAATTTGTAACAAGATTGGTCGCAATTTGAGCTAATGCCCCAGGATAGCTATTAATGCTAAGGGATTCATCTCCCTGGAGAACAAGTGTATGAAGCGTCTTTTTAAAGTGCGGTCCAAGACTGGCAAGCACCTCTTCTAGGTATTCTCTAACCCTAAAGGTTCGATGTTCCAAAATCGCCTGATCTACGGCAACCTGCTTGAAGCTCTGAATGAGTTCCCCTGCGCGGTCAAGATTTGCCATCAGGAGCGCCGTACTTTCTGTGGCAATTTCTACATAATCGTTTAAGGTAGAGCGCTTGAGCTGACCTTGAGCAACAGCCGCGCTGAGCGTTGCCGTTTCGTCTGCAAGGGTAGAGGCGAGGGTAATGCTAGTCCCTACGGGGGTATTGATTTCATGAGCAACACCTGCGACAAGGGTTGCCAAGGCAGACATCTTTTCGGCTTCAACCAATTTGTCGCGCATGAGGGTGAGTTCTTCAAAGGCTTGCTTGAGGTCACTCCTTTTTTTCTCTAAAATGGTCTGAGACGCTTGGAGTTCGCCAATTACTCTTTTAAGAAGAGACTCTTTATTACGATTCGTCGCTTCTAATTTGGCTTGGTCTGCATGAGCACGCTCTAGTTTTTTCTTAAGAACTCGATTTTCTTTCTCAAGTGTTTGAAACGATATGGTGTTTTCCCCTGACAACATAAGGCGTTAGTGGCTTCCGAGCAGCAGCGTAACAAAGGTTGTGTTGTGAATGAAGGTAGGCCCGTGATCCCGCAGCGGTGCAATTTCTCCATAGGTATAAAATCCACAGCTTGGGAGTGGCTGCGTGAGTGCCTTTGCAATTGTGGCGTACTCTTGATCTGTTTGGGTGCCCAAAATCCAGCGACGCCATGCACAAGAGAAAAAGAGGGCGGCGGCAGGCTCTGTGCCTGGATAGGTTTCTAAAGCATGATCAAAGGCCATTTTAGAAGCAGAGATGATGTCTGTTTGAGCTGCCTGCGTAATTTGAACGGTGGAATGCTCAGAAACGTCTCCTGAAACCGTAATGCTTCCTAATTCTGGGTCGTAACCGATGGCTCCTCTTAAGAAAAAAGTGTCTTCGCCAGGCGGGAAAATCGCTAGGGGGTACGCGGCATCGGGGACAAAATCGTTGAGGTAGTAGTGATAAAAGTTGAGAGCGGGTTCGCCATCAATTTCGTAGATGGTATTGTGCTCTACTTTGGTCACGGTGCTACGCTTGCCAATCGGACTCCAGCCACTGGCAACCCCATGAGAGAACAAAAGATTGCCGCCAAACAGCAAAAGGGGTGCCGAGTTACTTAAAACCTCGGTTTTATAAAACTGATAGGTACACTGCATTTTAGTTTGGTCTGCGGTTGCCCCTCCAAAGATGGGGACTTCTCCTAATGCTATCTTTAGCCCTTGCAAGATTAAAGAGGCGCTGGTTGTTAGGCTCTCTGGTATTGCAATACAGAGACGAGGTGGGGTTTTGAGCCTTAATTTTAAGGCTTCGATGGTCTGCTGGGCGATCGCCTCTGGGGCTTGAGATACATTGCGTCCCACAGCAGCGCAGATTTCAATCTCGTCTGAGCAAAACAGCATCAGGGTCAAAGAATCTTGCTGAAACCCTAAAACCGAAGAAACCTCACCATCTGTGGTGCCGCCGATCAGCTCAATATCTGGAAATGCTTCGTTAATGCGATCAAGAATAAGCTGATGATCAAAGTCGATCGCCGCAAACAGAATGCCAGCCTGCGGTTTTTCACCGTCTAAAGACGTTTGGCATTGCGTTAGTACGTCATGGGCGGCTTCGAGAGAATCAGGATCGTCACTGTGACCGACGGCAATCTTCAGCATAGTTTTAGGGAACAGCATTGGACTACGAACAAGTTCAAATAGTGCTATGGACTGTGCCTAGAGTGCCCCCATTTTGCTTCAAACTCAATCCTGTCCAATCTGGATCTGTGTATGAAGCCTGTCCATCACGGTTCATGCGCAGGTTAATCTCCCCTAACCGATGTTGGTGTAAACACAAGTCTGAGCAAAGCCAAAACACGTAAAATCCCCTCTTGGGAGGGGTGCCCAAAGGGCGGGGTGGGTTAGTCATGGCGCAACTGACTAACCCACCCCGCCCAAGAGGGGATTGATGAATCGGTTTATGGCAAAAACCTTTAGAAGGGAAACTTTAAGAATTATGTCTACACTGTAGCCCCTAGCCAATTTCGGAATCAGCCTCAACATTGAGTTCTAGTTGTTCTACCGGAGCAGATGCTTGCGCCAAATCTTTGGGTTCGCCAGGGATAGGCGTGGTCACACTGGGCAAAGAAGCCCCTTTTAGCCCATCCCCGATATAGCCAGCCGTCTCGGTCGAAAGCACAAACAGCGGATAGGGTTTATCGACCCCTTCGCTAAAAATATGCTGATGGTGTAGCGGCATTTCCCAGCTATAGCCCCGACTCAGCAATACTTGGGTTTCACGCCAACGCCGCAGCAAATCTGATAGCCCTTCAGCCGGACGATGGATAAAGACAAAAATTTCAACATCGGTTTTAATTTGCCATTCTGGATCGCACATGAGAAAGGCTAGATCACAGGGAATGGTAATAAGCTCGTAAGGACTGTCATGACTAGAATTCGTGATCTGCCGCTGCCGAACTTTCACAAGGGGTAGCGGAATGGTAATGACACTCTCTGCGGATCGACGAATGCTGGGGATTTTTTCAAAGTACGGGCGATGATGCCTCAGTAGCTCAACAGCGCGATGATGATGGCTAAAGGATGACAGCAGCGCTTCATAGTGATTTTGTAGAACCGAGTGGTCTTGTAAGACAGACATCATAGAAAATTTAAGCAATCCGGTTGATCTGCTATGTTCAGTTGTACCCGCTTTTACTCTAAATCTTTCTCTTAAGATGACCTTTGCAGAAAAACTTGATGCCGCGATTCAGCGCAATGCCAGTCTGCTCTGTCTCGGCTTAGATCCAAATCCCGAAATGCTCCCCATTCAATTTCAGGATTCTTCCACAACCTTAAAACAAGCACTCAAAGATTGGCTAGAAACAGTTGTGGCACAAACCCAGACTTTGGTCTGTGCCTATAAACCAACCCTTGGGTTTTATCTGGCATTGGGTGCAGAGGGGCTTGATCTGCTTATGGCAATTTTAGGCACTATTCCTGACCATATCCCCGTCATTTTAGACACCAAGCACGGCGACCTGAATACGGCATCTCAGCTTTCTAAAACATTTTTTGAACAGTGGCGCGTGGATGCCGTTACGGTGAATCCCTACGCGGGGCAGGAAGGCGTAACGCCATTTTTGCTTTATCCGGATCGCGCGGTCTTTGTTTTAACCCATACGTCTAACCCCTCTGCGGAAGTCATTCAGTCTTACCCCAATGCGGAGATACCGCTTTATTTAGAGGTGGTTAAGGCCGTCCAAGGTTGGGGTAGCCCCGATCAGTTGGGTCTGGAGGTGGGCACGACAGAGCCTTTAGTGTTGAGACAGGTGAGGGCGATCGCCCCCGAACGCACAATCCTTGCCCGCAGCATCTGGTCTGACACGACAGACTTGAGAGCCATTCTAGAGGCTGGGCTGAACAGTGCTGGAGCGGGGCTACTGCTGCCCGTGCCTCAAGACTGGCTAGGTGAACCTAGGCTAAAGCAGCGAGTGCAGGCACTTCGGCAAGATATTAATACACTTCGCGAACAGTTGAGCCAAGGACCATCTACCTGCGATTTGTGGCAGCCTCAGCGCCCCTCCACACCGCTCAACGCAAGCCAGGCGTTGATTGTGAAGCTTTACGACATTGGATGCCTTATGTTTGGCAGCTATGTCCAGGCATCAGGGGCGGTCTTTCCCTACTACATTGACCTGCGCCGCATTATTTCTAACCCTCAGCTTTTTCATCAGGTGCTCGAAGCCTATGCCGTTTTAACGCAACCGCTAAAGTTTGATCGCATTGCAGGCATTCCCTACGGGTCTTTGCCCACCGCCACAGGGTTGTCCCTCAAGCTCAACCATCCCATGATTTATCCGCGCAAAGAAGTGAAAGCCCACGGCACGCGTCGTCTGGTGGAAGGCCAGTACGAGCCAGGAGAAACGGCGCTGGTGATTGATGATGTTTTAATTACGGGGAAAAGCGTCCTCGAAGGCATCCAAAAGCTGGAAAGCTCTGGGCTGAAGGTGACGGATATTGTGGTCTTAATTGACCACGAGGGTGGCGTACGGGACAAAATGCAGGCGCACGGCTACCAAGCCCACGCAGTGTTTACGCTGTCAGAGATCTCCAAGACGCTCTACGAAACCCAGCGTATTACCGAAGCGCAGTATGGGGCGATCGCCCCTACCGTGCACACACAAGTTGGACTTTACTCCAAACATCCTGCATTACCCCCCTCAATCCCCCCTTGGTAAGGGGGGAAGAATATGGACTGCTCCCTCCCCTTTATAAGGGGAGGGCTGGGGTGGGGTAATGCAGAGTACTCAAGCCTCGTCTCATCAGTTATTTCAGACTTGTGTGTACACCGTAGGGCGATCGCCCACACCTAATCCCTTCACACCAGACTTGGCATTTACGCCGTTTTTAGCTTCTCTAGCAAATCCTGAAGCACTGGGGTTGTCATTCGTGCGCCTAGGGTCGTCACAAGCTGTGCAGAGACCATAGACCCTAAGCGCCCTGCCGTTGCCCAGTCCATCCCATTGGTGATGCCGTAGAGCAGACCTGCGGCGTACATATCGCCTGCACCCACAGTATCAATAGCCTTCACCGGAAATGCGTCGATTTCAATGAGGGTTTCTCCATCAAAAATCAAAGAGCCTTTAGCGCCACAGGTAATGGCGAAACCTTTACTTAGGGTCTTGAGATGGGCGATCGCCTCGTTCAAATTCTGGGTATCCGCCATTTGGCAGGCTTCACTTTCGTTGGCAAACAAAAAATCAACGCCATCGCCAATCATCTCGAGTAGGCCAGCCTTAAAAAACTTCGCCATGTTGAAGTCAGACAGCGTTAATGCCACCTTTTGACCCGCTGCTGTGGCAATTTCTCTGGCTTTGATGGCGGCTTGCTTACTTTGCGCTCCGGTGACGAGATAGCCCTCGATGTAGGTGTAGGTTGAGTGGGCGATCGCCTCAGGTACCAGTTCTGCCTCAGAGAAGCTGGAGGAGATGCCCAAAAACGTATTCATCGTGCGATCGGCGTCGGGGGTCACAAAGACCAGGCATTTACCCGTGATGCCAGGTTCTGCGGGATGGGTTTTGAGGTTAGTATCAACGCCGCACTCTAGCAAATCGTTGAGATAATGTTGTCCTGGCTCGTCGCTTGCCACTTTGCACGAGTAGAAGGCTTTGCCGCCAAACTGACTCACCGCAATGAGGGTATTGGCTGCCGAACCGCCTCCACTGCGCTTGGTGGCGTATCCATGGAGGTGAGCCAAGATTTTGTTTTGAGCGTCCTCGTCGAGCAGGGTCATGACCCCTTTGTCGATGTTTAATTCTTGCAGCACCTCTGGGGTAACTTCACACTCGATATCGAGCAGCGCGTTGCCAAGGCCGTAGACGTCGTAGCGTGCCATAAAACTCCTGACCAAGATGCTCATGATAACGGGATGCTCGTACATTATCTTAATCTAAGCTCTCGCTAGAGAGCGGCATACGCTCGCGATCATTCAAGACGGGATGGCGATGATCGCCCAGCGTTTATTTCATGGAAACGTAACAGAGAGGGGCCTTCAATGTGATGCTTAGATCGACAGGACAACGCGCTCAACCCTCACCCATACAAGATTTGAGGGTTGAGACTTCGGCTAACGCTCAGTCGGACACGGAGCCGAAACCCGTTTTACGGCTTATTATGCTGATTTTCGAGATCGCAATTGCAATTGTTAAGTTCCTGAAGAAATCTGCGCAGGCAGAGGACAAGGCATAGATTGATCGCCAGACCAAGTCGTAAACGTCTTTTTATCTTGATAGTGCCGTGGCGTATCTAGCATGATTTGCCACACCTGCTTAAAGGGGAGTAGCTGAAAGCGCTCTGGATAGTGTTTGAGTAAGAGCGCCTGAACCAAAGGATAGCAGTCCGAATTCATCCCTGGAAAAATATGATGCTCGGTGTGGTACGAAAAATTAAAATGCAGTACGTCAATCCACTCAGGCACCCGCAGCGAAACACTATTGAGCAACGGGTCGTTGATGGTGGTCATGGGCGACAGCATGTGATTGGTGTAGATGTAAAACATGACCCCCGCATAGCCAATCCAGAGGGGCAAAAAGTAGCTCAGAATTAATTTGATGGGGTCAAACTGGAGGGTGCTCAAAATGGTAAGGTGGATGACCGAAATCAAGACGAGTTCTCTGGCGATCGCCCACCGTTCTCGACGGCTCACCTTAAATGCCGCAGGTACATAGTTTACTAACCCCGTATTAAACAAAAGCACCGAACTCATATTCCGAAGCGTATGAACCCCCCAGGCATGAGCCATCCCCACCGTGAGCGAAAACGGATTCACCTCCATCGAAGGCACAAACTGATCCTGAATCCACTTTCCCCAGGTTTTCGGCTGCTCGTAAAGATAATTGCGGTCTGGGTCAAGGTCAGAATTGGTATTGCGATGATGTTCGCGGTTATGCACCGCCCGCCATAAGGTTGGCGGCATCCATAAAATAGATAGCCCCAGCAGACTCACCAACCGAAATGCCCACGAGTGACGAGTGGCACTACCGTGCATTAAGTCATGGCAGCTAAACAGCAGCACAATCACGCTATTCCCCATCACCGCAGACAGCGGCAGGTAGAGCCACAGCCAATGCCAATCCCATTGATTGAGGTGAGCGGCGATCGCCCAGCCCAGCCCTAAGATCGCCAAATTAATGACCAAAATCCAAACTTTGCTCAAATCTGGCAAAAAAGCAGCATCTGGCAGCAAAGGCCGCAGTTTTTTAACATATTCTGCCTGAGGCATTAAAGTATCAGCAGCATCCAGATTTGGTTTAAAATCTAAGACTTGAGGGGAAACAAAATTCATGTTTTTATGTAAACAATTATGGGGAAATATTGAGCCAGCTTTTAATTTTTGTGACAGACAACCTAAGCTGATTTCACCCTTGCCTAGGCCGCAACTTCAATATCTTTTTCAGCAAATCAGGAGTTTATAATGACTTCAAGTTTTATAGACAACGAGATTCAAAAACATCTGCCATTGGTAGGAGATATTAACCTCAAAAGCCCAGTTGCCTATATTGCCACCAGAGGCGCTACAGAAGTTGTAAACGCCGTCCAGATGTCGGTGGCAGAGGCTTATATCAATGGGCTAGAGGTGCCAGATGCAGTCTTGCGATCGCTGTTTGACACCTGCATGCCCGTTTTCTTTAAGCATTTCCCATCGCTTCTTGCGCCTTATGAATGGGTCTTAAAAGAAACAGAGCATTTGGCAGAAGGATCGCGGGAGTTGATGAAGCTCCAGTACGATCTGCCCCAAGAAATGCTGAACGTGATGCTAGGAGACCATCCGCTGATTTATCCCAAATACAGCATGGGGCTGTGGGAGAAAGGAGCCGCCAATCTTGAGCAGTCTCAGATCCATATGATTGACGACCTGATTGAAAAACTAGATATTCAAGATGGCGATAACATCCTCGATTTTGGGTGCGGCTGGGGCTGTATTCCCAACTACATCCTGTCTAAGTTCCCTAACGTCCGGTTTACGGGGCTAAATTTGAGTCATCAACAGTGCAACTACATGCGCCAAAAGATGGAAGACCCCACTAGCCACCTCAGCTCTGGTCGATTTACCCTCCATGAGGGAGACCTAAACGAAGCCTTCTTTGAGGAGAAATTCGACAAAATTATGTCCGTTGGCGTGTTTTGCCACGTCGGCAACCTCACACAGTCCTTTCAGAAGCTAGCATCTTTTCTCAAAGCGCAGGGAAAGGTCTTAATCCACATCATCACCGTGCGGACACCCAACCATATTTCGAGCGTGTATACCCATCGCTATATTTTCCCCCACGGGCGCTACTGGAACTACGATGCGGTGCCCAGTCACAACAAAGATCTTAAAACCGTTGAGCGCTGGTATCTCAACGGCATGAACTACTCCACCACCTTCGCAAACTGGCTCCAAAACTTTGACGACAGCCAAGAGACCGTCAAGGCGCTAGATTACGGCATGGACTACGCGAAGTTTCGTCGCATCTGGCGGTTCTATCTGATCTGGTTTGTGTCTAACTTTGCCAGTTGTGAGGGCGAAATTAACGGCAATGGGCAATTCTTAATGGTTCATGCCTAGGGGCATATCCCTAACGGTGCCGCTACCCGCCTAAGCCTTGGAGCAGGGTGCTGAGCTTACGGAAATCTTCGGACTGACCTTGACCTTGGTTCAGGTAGAGCTGCCGCGCTGTTCTAAATTCGGCGATCGCCTCTTCTTTCCGGTTGCGATCTTGAAGTGCCAACCCTGCCCGATGGTGAGCAATCGGGTTTTGAGACTGACTTTGGATGGCTTGACGATAGGCCACCAGCGCCCCTAAAGAGTCCCCTTTCGCCCGCAGAATATCGCCTACACCAATGTGTCCCTCCGGCAGCTTGGCATCGGCATTGGTGGCGCGGCGATAGGCGACTAATGCCTCATCTAAACTCCCTTGCCCCTGCAAAATATTGCCTGCTTTAACATTGACCTTGGCATTGCGGGGTTCTAACGCCATCGCCTGCTTTGCGGCAGCGGTTGCGCTATCGGCATTGCCTTGAGATAGAAATGCATAAGCTAAACCGATTTGCACTTCTCCATTCTTGGGCGCGAGTTGTGCCGCCTTTTGAAGCGCAGTGACGGCTTCAGGAATCTGCTGCTGCTGTAGCGCTAAGATGCCCAACGCACGGTAAGCATTCGCGTTTTTAGGATCAATGGCCACTATCTTTTGATACAGCTTCAGTGCATTGGTATAGTTCCGCTGACGGCTATAGATAACGGCTAAACCCTCATAGGCATCGGTTCGCTTGGGGTCAATCTCAATAACGTGCTGATAGGCTTGCCCTGCATTGGCATAATCATTAAGATTGGCGAGGGAAAAGGCCAAGGCATAGTAAAAATTGGGGTCACGACCCTCTAGGGCGATCGCCTGCTGATAGGTCTGTACCGCTTCTTTATAGGCACCCTGCTGCGCCTGAATAAATCCAATGGCTGAAAAAATTCGTGCATTTTTGGGGTCTAACGGCTGTGCCTGCTGATAGATTTGAAGCGCTAAATCATACTTTCCCGCATCAATAAAAGCCTTACCGCGCTTAAACAGTTCATAAAGCTGAAGGGCATTAGTAGGAGATGGTAAGACGGGTTGAGCTTGTGCAGCAGCGCGGATAGGGGCAAACGCACCCAAACCAAGGGATAGCAATAAACCTGCAATTAAAATGGGCTGAGTTCGCACGAACGGCTCCTCATTGACACAACAGAACAACTCCTTTGACTGCATTCGAGGCTTAATTGAGCCTTTCTAGAAACTTGAATACAGCTAGGGCAATCTTAGCCTACCTCAAGCGTGAGATCTTCAGACCACTCTAGGCCCTACACCACTGCTAATTCCCACTCATTCATCACAGGTTAATGCCTCACGAGACAGATAGTCTATTCAAAACAATAGGTCTCAAAGCGATAAGGTTTGAGACCCATTTTTTGACTGTGGCAAAGTTTTGCCCCAGCCCCTAAGACAGGTGCTTAACAGTAAGCTGACAGCTCCACAGGCACTGGCTTCACATCCCAAATCTCATCGCAGTAATCGCGAATCGAACGGTCAGACGAGAATTTACCCATCCGTGCCGCATTCAGAATCGACATCCGCGTCCAGCGCTCTTGATCGCGGTAGGCCAGACTCACTTCATCCTGACAAGCAATATAGGATTCAAAGTCTGCAAACAAAAAGTATGGGTCTTGGTGGAGCAGCAAATCTACCAGTGGCCTAAAGATATCGCCATCGCCGTGAGAGAAAAAGCCAGACGCAATTCGGTCGATCGCCAGCTTTAGCTCTGGATTTGCGTGGTAGTAGTCCATCGGCTGATAGCCTTGGGCGCGCTTGGCATAAACTTCTTCCGCTGTTAACCCAAATAAGAAGAAGTTCTCAGCCCCCACTTCTTCACGGATTTCGACGTTTGCACCGTCTAAGGTACCAATGGTCATCGCGCCATTCATGGCAAACTTCATGTTGCCCGTTCCAGACGCTTCTTTGCCAGCCGTAGAAATTTGCTCTGATAAATCAGCGGCTGGGTAAACGCGCTGGGCAAACTTCACGTTGAAGTTTTTCATGAACAGCACCTTAAGCCGTCCCCGCACGTCAGGATCGCGGTTGACGATATCGCCCACGGAGTTGATCAGCTTAATGATCAGCTTTGCCATGTAGTAGCCCGGGGCGGCCTTGCCCCCAAACAAGAAGGTACGCGGCGTAATTTCAACATCAGGGTTGGCCTTAATGCGGTTGTACAGCGTAATGATGTGCAGCACGTTAAGATGCTGGCGCTTGTACTCGTGAATACGCTTGGCCTGGATATCAAAGAGCGAAGCGGGGTCTACCGACAGGCCGTAGTGATTCTGGATGTAAACCGAAAGGTCGCGTTTACGATCAAGCTTGATCTGTCGCCACCGCTGCTGAAACTCAGCATCATCCACATAGGCTTCAATCTTGCGCAGTTCATCCAGATTGCGAACCCACTGGTCGCCAATTTTTTCGGTGATCAGTTTAGCAAGGGGCTGGTTGCTCAGCACCATAAACCGACGGGGCGTGACGCCATTGGTTTTGTTGCTGAATTTTTCGGGGTACATTTCCCAAAAATCTTTAAGAACGTCTGATTTCAGCAGATCGGTATGGAGCGCGGCAACCCCGTTAATGGCGTGACTGCCCACGCAGGCCAGGTGAGCCATGCGAACATAGCGATCGCCACTTTCATCAATCAGCGACATCCGTGCCAATCGCGCATCATCATCAGGGAAGCGAATCCGAATTTCATCTAAAAAGCGAAGGTTAATTTCGTAGATGATTTCTAGGTGGCGCGGCAAAATTCGAGAGAACAAATCAATTGGCCAACGCTCTAATGCTTCTGGCATGAGGGTGTGGTTGGTGTAGGCCAAGGTTTTTTGCGTAATCGACCAGGCTTTGTCCCACGGGAGATCGTGATCATCAATGAGCAACCGCATTAGTTCCGCGACTGAAATAGCGGGATGGGTGTCGTTGAGCTGCACCGCAAACTTCTCATGGAAATGATCGATGGGAATGCTCTGGCGCTCCAAGATTCTAATCATGTCTTGTAGAGAACAAGATACAAAGAAAATCTGTTGGGTTAGACGCAGCAGTTTGCCCTCGGAGCCATCGTCGTTAGGGTACAAAACCTTAGAGATATTCTCTGAGAACACCTTTTCATGGACTGCACCTACATAGTCGCCGGAGTTAAAGGCTCCAAAATCAAAAGATTCTGGCGCTTGGGCCGTCCAAAGTCTTAGGGTATTTGCAGTATTGGTCTTATAGCCCATGATGGGCGTGTCGTAAGGGATCCCCTTGAGGATTTGGTAGGGTGCCCACCGCACTCGCTTCTGCCCATGATTATCAACATAGTGCTCTGTGTGCCCCCCAATCTTGACAGAGACGGCCCACTCTGGCCTGGGCAGCTCCCAAGGGTTTCCGGCTTTAAGCCATTTATCTGTCAGCTCAATCTGCCAACCATCTTTAATGTCTTGGGCAAAAATCCCAAATTCGTACCGAATGCCGTAGCCAATGGTCGGAATATCTAAGGTGGCTAAGGAATCGAGATAGCAGGCCGCTAATCGCCCTAGGCCACCGTTGCCTAACCCGGGTTCTTCTTCTTGCTCTAGCAGGTCGTCAAAATCGAGACCCAGCTCGGTCATGGCCTGCTTGGTTTGGTCATAAATGCCGAGGTTTACTAGGTTGTTCCCCAGATGAGGCCCCATCAAAAATTCTGCGGAAAGGTACGCAACAGTACGCGATCCGCTATTGGTATAGGTGGCTGCGGTGTTGATCCAGCGCTGAAGCATGCGATCGCGCACTGTGTAGGCCAGCGCCTGATAGTAGTCGTTCTGGCTAGCAAGACCCGGAAACTTGCCCAGCACGTAGAACAAATTGTCGAGAAACGAGCGTTTTAGGATGTCAACGCCTAGCCCAGTGCGGCTGAGGTCACAGGTCATTGTTTCAATCGCCAAGTCAGAGGCCGTTTGCATGCATCAATTCCTTTACAACTAAGGCGTCTAATTATTCCCATCCTAGAGTTTTATGGACAGGATTGATTGCGACTACTGCAAGCTTTTCACACTCATCTGCTCGAAACGGTTATCTATGACACCAAATCTGTTGAGCATAGAGCCTAACAATGCACTTCCTGACTAGGCACTTAAAAACCGATCCAGCCAGCGATTCACGACGCTGCGGACTTGATGGGTGCGATACCACCGTTGAAATGCTTTTTCGTAGGCCTCCCCACCGAGGTGTAGCACGTTCCAGGTTTTGAGTCCTAAAAATAAGCCCCAAAACAGCAGGATATAGAGCGACCAAGGAAACCCAAATCCCATCAATCCATTCAGTAGGATAAGACTACCGTTAATGATGCTAAAGCGGCCTACCTTTCGCTTTAGATCCGCGCGCCGATGATGATTAAAGGCTTCGCGCTTTTGGTTTTCGTCGTTAGACTGCATCCAGGTTTTTTCGGCTTGATGCACAATCGTCGCCGGAATCGCTAAATCTTCAGCAATGTCAAGAAGCTGCGTGCGGGAGAATTCGCCTGCGTAGGCATGCTGGGCGATCGCCAAGTTGAGGATTTGCTGCACCTCTTCTTGAGAATAGATCTGCTTGTCGTCGGGCGCTTCAGAATTTGCCATTGCGGTTGCTCTCCCCTGAATGCATCAAGGATCAATATGAACCTATTTTAATTGTTCCACTTCGAGATGAACCAGCCCTCTCTGCTCCGGTCGAAATAGCCGTACCTCCTCCCTTTGGGTACCGTGAATTTGCATATTTCCACTTCATTGACTAAGGTGTCTTAATCAAAGTCTGTCGAGAGCCTTTTGCCACGGCAATGGCTCCTCAAACAGACGGCTGTTCTCCCTCCTCACTGGATCCGCCCATGCGTTGGTTTACTCACCCCAAGCGATCGCCCTTTTCCCTACTAAGCCAATGGCTTCGTACCCAACTTCAGAACTTCAAACTTCAAAACTCCAACTCTCGGATTAAGTCTACGCCTCTCGCGCTCAGACTATCTGTTGTTTTGATTGCCCTTCTGGGAACCGTATTGATACACCCTGCCCAAGCATTCCTTGCGCAAATTACGCCCACGGCACCCCAACTGGGCGATACGATTACCGTCACAATGCAGTCCGATGCACAGGATAGCACTGCGCCTCAGGTGCGCTTTGGTGCCAAAAACTATCCTGCCTTTAGCATGGGTGCAAACCGCTATCGCACCCTTTTACCCACCACTCCTTTGGATCAGCCAGGGCCTCTCACCGTACAGGTCGATAAAGCCGGAGAATCTCGTGCGTTTAAGCTCAATCTTAAAAAACGGTGGTTCCCTACCCAAAGTATTTGGTTGCCACCTGGCAAAGATTCCAATGCCGATGAATATGAGTTTGATCGGGTGGATGCGTTCAAGGCAAATGTGTCGCCTCAAAAATTCTGGAATGGCCCTTTTCTGAAGCCCAATAATGGCCCTGTTACCACCATCTATGGCGTTCGTCGCTACTATAACGGCGTGTTTGCAAAAGACTACTTCCATCGTGGGGTAGATTATGCGGGGGCTTACGGCTCTGCCATTGTGGCACCTGCGGATGGACGGGTGGCGCTGGTGGGTCGAGAAGCCAAACGCTTTAAAGTTCACGGCAACTGCGTGGGTCTCGATCACGGTCAAGGCGTGGAGAGTATTTATCTGCACCTCAGTCGAATTGATGTAAAAGAGGGTGACTTTGTAAAGGCAGGCCAGGTCATAGGTGCTCTGGGAGGGACAGGCGCTGTGACCGGCCCTCATCTCCATTGGGGACTATTTGTGTTTGGAAAGTCGGTAGATCCAACGCCTTGGCGCAATCAGGGATTCAATTAGATTCTCTCTTGTTGAGCGGGGGTGCGCAGACTTAGAACTGTTGCTAAACTCTAAAGAATTCTTATGAAAGATAAAGTTTTTTTGCTCTAAGTCTGCCTACCCCCCCTCGCTAATCGCCCAACTGATATGACAGATACTTCGGTTCAAGCCTCGGTGCCATTTGTTAACAATGGTCAGGATGTAATGGTGAAGGCTCACGGCGACAGCTTAGCCTCTGCTCCGTCAGCCCAAGCAAGCCTATCCAAGCACAGCGGCATTGCAGATTTGACTCAGACGGTCGGGTTTGCCCAACGACACATTGGCCCCAATGCTGAAGAACTTCAGGCCATGTTAACGGCACTGGGGTTAGATTCTCTTGAGGATCTCGCCAACAAGGCAGTACCTGCCACCATTCGGCTCCAGTCCCCCCTGAGCCTAGAGCCTGCTGCTACTGAATCTGAAGCGTTGGGGATGTTGAGGGCGATCGCCGACCAAAACCAGGTCTTTCGCTCTTACATTGGCTTGGGCTACTCCGGCTGCATTACACCGCCCGTAATTCAGCGCAATATCTTAGAAAATCCAGGCTGGTATACCCAGTACACGCCCTACCAGGCCGAAATTGCCCAGGGTCGCCTGGAGGCGCTGCTGAACTATCAGACGATGGTGACAGACTTAACGGGGCTAGAAATTGCCAACGCCTCTTTGCTAGATGAAGGGACTGCCGCCGCCGAAGCCATGACCATGTGCTTCAACCTCAGCAAAAAGAAAGACGCCAAAACGTTTTTTGTCTCGCAAAATTGCCATCCCCAAACCATCGCAGTGATCCAAACCCGTGCGGTGCCCCTCGATATTGAGGTAGTGGTGGGCAATCACCAGACCTATGATTTTGCCGCCGCCACCTTTGGCGCACTGCTCCAGTACCCCGCTACTGACGGCACCGTATATGACTACCGCGCGTTTGTTGAAAAAGCCCATGCCAGTGGCGCACTAGTCACAGTTGCCGCAGATCTTTTGAGCCTCACGCTCCTGACTCCTCCTGGAGAATTTGGCGCAGATATTGCTGTCGGCAGTACGCAGCGGTTTGGGGTGCCCTTTGGTTATGGGGGACCCCACGCCGCCTATTTTGCGACCAAGGATACTTTTAAACGTCAAATCCCAGGCCGAATTGTGGGTGTATCCCATGATGTGCAAGGCAATACGGCTCTGCGCCTCGCTCTCCAAACCCGTGAGCAGCATATTAGACGGGATAAGGCCACGAGCAATATCTGTACGGCACAGGTGCTATTGGCGGTGATGGCGAGCATGTACGCGGTCTATCATGGCCCCACTGGACTGAAGCAAATTGCAGCGCGGACGCATGAGTTGACTTCGCTATTGGCGATCGGCTTAGGTCGTCTGGGCTTTGTGGTTAAAACCGAGCGATTTTTTGACACCATTCGGGTGGATCTGGGCGGATTAGCC
Source organism: Acaryochloridaceae cyanobacterium OTE_75_metabat_521 (assembly GCA_031387975.1). GTDB lineage: Bacteria > Cyanobacteriota > Cyanobacteriia > Thermosynechococcales > Thermosynechococcaceae > JAAURS01. The sequence goes on from JANNDV010000197.1 coordinate 29,012, forward strand.
CTGGGTGAGTTAGAAAGGCGATCGCAGTCCCACCGCATCAACTTCTGCCCCGTCGATGAAAACACCGTCGGTATCTCCCTAGACGAAACCGTCTCTGTGCAGGACGTGTGGGATATTTTGGCAGCGTTTTCTGGAAACGCTGACCTAGGCTTCACGATAGAAAGCCTGATAGAAGCGCTGCCGCTAGGATACGAAGCCCCCTTTGCGCGGACGAGTGCTTATCTCACCCATCCGGTCTTTAACCAATACCATTCTGAAACCGAGCTACTGCGGTACCTCCAGCGTTTGCAATCGAAAGACCTGTCGCTGACGCACTCCATGATTCCGCTGGGTTCTTGCACCATGAAGCTGAATGCCACCGCAGAGATGATTCCGGTGACGTGGCCTGAGTTTGGTCAAATTCATCCCTTTGCGCCCATTTCCCAAACCCAGGGCTATCAGGTTTTGTTTGGGCAGCTTGAACAGATGCTGTCAGAAATTACGGGATTTGACGGCATTTCGCTTCAGCCCAATGCAGGTTCTCAAGGCGAATATGCCGGGCTGTTGGTGATTCGGAGCTATCACGAAAATAGGGGCGATCGCCACCGTACCATTTGCCTCATCCCCGACTCTGCCCACGGCACCAACCCCGCCAGCGCCGTAATGGCAGGCATGAAGGTCGTGGTGGTGGGCTGCGATGACGACGGCAACATTGATATGGCTGACCTAGAAGCCAAAGCAGAGGCTCACAAAGAAGATCTTGCCGCATTGATGGTGACGTATCCTTCTACCCACGGGGTGTTTGAAGAAGGCATCCGCGATATTTGCGACATTATCCATACCAATGGCGGTCAGGTCTATATGGATGGTGCCAATATGAACGCTCAGGTGGGGCTTTGCCGCCCAGCAGACTTTGGCGCGGATGTGTGCCATCTGAACCTGCACAAAACCTTCTGTATTCCCCACGGCGGCGGGGGGCCAGGGATGGGGCCTATTGGCGTGAGGGCACACCTCATTCCCTTTTTGCCCAACCATCCCCTCACAGCGGTAGGGGGCGCGCAAAGCTTAGGGCCTGTTTCCTCAGCGCCTTGGGGCAGCGCCAGCATTCTGCCCATTTCTTGGATGTACATTGCCATGATGGGTGCCGAGGGGCTGACGGATGCCACCAAGGTTGCAATCCTGAATGCCAACTACATGGCGCAGCGCCTTGACCCTTACTATCCGGTTTTATTCAAAGGCACTTCAGGGTTAGTGGCTCACGAGTGCATTTTAGACCTGCGCCATCTCAAAAAGTCCGCAGGCATTGAAGTCGAAGATATTGCCAAGCGTCTGATTGACTACGGCTTTCATGCGCCCACGGTGTCTTGGCCTGTCCCTGGCACCATCATGATTGAGCCAACGGAAAGCGAATCTAAGGCTGAAATGGATCGCTTTTGTGAGGCGATGATTGCCATCCGTGCTGAAATTGCGGAGATTGAGGCGGGTCAAGTCGATGCCCAGGACAACCCGCTCAAACATGCCCCTCACACGGCGGCAGTGGTAACAGCAGATGAATGGACTCATGCCTATTCTCGCCAGAAGGCTGCGTTCCCTGCTGCCTGGACGCGGGAGAGCAAGTTTTGGCCTGCGGTGGGTCGCATTGACAATGCCTACGGCGATCGCAATTTGGTCTGTAGCTGTTTGCCCATAGATGCCTATACGGACTAATCAAGATTGGGATGACTATTGGCTCAACCTCCCTTCCAGCACCGCTTAACAGCAACTTTCACTTTTAATGACACCCGTCTTGATGAGCTAGGACTGTTATTATCAAAGGCACAGATGGATACTGCTTTTCGAGGATTATCTCTTGCGCGATCGCTACCACACGCTCCTAACCGAACTCGTTCAAAAAGTGCTCAAGGGGCAGCTTCCTTCTAAGGAACAGGTCTATCGTGAGCTGGTGCAAGATCTAGAACCGGATTCGGCAGAAATTCTGGAGCAGTGCCTCCAAGAGCAGTTAGCCACCACTCAGTTAGCTGTCACCAACGCCATAGACGAACTCAAGCAGGCTAAAGCAACCCGCAGCCTCAGGGCACTCAAGACCATTCAGGGCGAGTGGGAGCGATACCAAAAAGATCAGGGTGCGAGTAATGCGATCGCCGCAGCGGCTCAAGTTATCCTTAGATCCCAACCTGATCAGTATTTCATCGCCTGGGTTAGCGTACTGGATGCAAACCAGGCACAGCCGCTAACCCTAGAACAGCTCAAGCAGTTGGCAGGTACGCTCAATCAAACCGTCTCTATGATGGGCACTGCCAATGCCGATCTTCAGGAGGTAATTACGGGCATCCGAGCGGGTTTAGCCTCTTGGAAAGCGCTGGAGCCTCACCTTGTGAGCTGGATGTATGAGCAAAGCCGAGGTACTTTGGGCTTTGACGGCACCCCTGGTCAGCGGGGGCCGTGGCAGCTTTGGTCACAGCAGATGAGCCGTCCGCTGCTCAGGTCGCTATTTCAGGGGTTAGCCCTAAACCAGCCCATTGCCGATAGCCTTGGCAACGCAGAACATACGCTGCAAGACTGGGTAGATCTCGCGCTCACGCTTCAGCTTACCCAGCGCGGTTTGGTGACTTGGTTTGAGCAGCAGCCCTACGATTCTAAATGGGGCACTCAGCAGACGATCGCCACGTTTCTCTCTTTTGCGGTGCTGTGGGGTCAGCTTTCTGCTGGCATTGGACAGGCCACTACTCTCAATATTCATAACCGCGAACCCCTCAGCCAAGGCTGCTTTCAAATGGCGCTGCAAACCCTGCGCGCCTTTACCCAACGCCCCTACTTTCCGCTTTACGGCGGCGTATTTGCGCTGCTGTCAGGCCGTCACCTCCAAGATGCGCTTACTTACCTCGATGAACCCCTGCGGCAGGCAGAAGGCACTCAAGAAAAGGCGCGGATGCTGACTTTATTGGGCTACTCGCAGCGAGCCATGGGACAGATTGAGCGATCGCTGTCCTTCCATCAGCAGGCGCTCGAAATTGCCCAAGCTGCCAATGACACCCCCTGCGAAATTGCTAATCTCAACCACATCAGCCGCACGTTTATTGCCCAAAAGCGTTACGCCAATTCAACGAGCTATGCCCAGCGGGCTTTGATTTTGGCAAGGCAACGGGGCGATCGCCTAGGTGAAGCCAATGCCCTCACGAACTTAGGCTATGCTCAAATTTTGACGGCCCAGCAGATTGAGCGACTGATACCAGAGGCTTCTGAGGTGGCGATTGGGTACCTCAAGGAAGGGTTGAGATTGTCGGAGCAACTGGGCGATCGCCAAAGTCAGGCACTCTGCTGCAATAGCTTGGGCATTGCCTATGGTCTACTAGAGCAGCACGAAGAAGCGATTGTATATCTTCAGCAGGGGCTACAGGCGGCTCAGCGCTCTGGTGATTTGTATCTGCAAGGGCTGAACTGGTCTTACTTAGCCGAAAGCTATTATCGACTGGGCGATTACCCTCAGGCTGTTGGCGCAGGGCTACTGAGTTTATATGGTTTAGAACAGATTCAGGCTCCTGAACAAAGTCAGCCGATGGGTTTGCTGCGCGTTATTAGAGGACGAATTGGAGCAGAAGCGTTTGAAGCGGCGGCGCGGCAATGTCGGTCTGGTCTGCTGCCTTTAATTGGCGTGGATGGATTTGATCATGCTATTCATCTTCTCAATGCTTCTGCTCAGGATTAAGTCACGTACTTTTGGAAGTATTTGTGCTTGCTAGATGGCGATAATGTTCGTAATTCAATCGATTCCCCAAATAGAATAATTTAGATTCGGGGTGAATGTAATCCCCCAAATCTTGGCAATCATTTTTTGAGCAACAGTTATTGCCAGACTAGCTTCGGTTGCGTTGGGCGAGAATCCATTAGCGTGAACAATCTTATTTCGATATCCGCGCACTTGATCAATTTCTTCAAATAAGTCGCTTTCCAAGATATCAAATAGTTCCAGAAGATTAGTTGTGATGCTAACAGTAAAATCTCTGCCTGTTAGGAAATCTTTTCTCTTGCTATTAATTCGTTTTTTACTTTCTGAAAGATCCTTGTTAAGATGTTTTAGATGGTTGCTCCATAGCTCATTAATTATCGCTTCTGTAATGAACCACACCAATATAATTGATGTTTCATAATTTCCAATCTTATATTCTGACACGCTTTTTGCAAAAGAGGATAGCGGTTTTAACGAACCACTTCTAGAAATCACATCACTAAATTGTTTGCCTGCATAAGATAGAGCATTGATCGAAATAACTTCACGCGTAGAAAGCCGAGAATCATACTTTAAAGGTATATTATTTCCGTAGGTACTAGGATACCGAGCCATTTGAAAAACAGAGGTAATGTTTTGAGAAAGCTCCTTCTCATCTTCAAAAGTAATTCCAAAAGCGTCACGTGTTGTTATTTCATGAAGGTTAAAGTAAGCGGACTTATCAATTTCAATCGCTGCTGAGTCAAGAAGAAGATAAAAAGTGTTGAGGTAATCTAAGTATTCACCCCAACGACTAACCATATCCTCTATTGGCTTAGGAGTATTTATGGCATCTGCTCTCGTTATCCTCTTTACTTGAAGAAGTATTTGACCATCACGGCATACCTTTAAGGAAAACCCTTCAGAAACACTACTGTAGACCACTTCAGACATCAGGCTTGTAAACCGCGCATCCTCCATAGGAGCCTGAAAGTCAATTTCGCTCACAGCCCAGAAAGGACGTGACGGATAAAAACCTACGTAAAATTCTCTGCCCATTACATATCTCTGATATTTGAGGTCTAACAAGTAAATAGGATCAAGTGAATGGTCTAGTCATTCCATTTTGAGCCATTAAAAGACCCGCTCAGCAGTCAATTTTAAGGGGATAGCTTCAGGCACGGGTAGGCGATCGCTCCATCAAAATTACGTTCATGCGAGACAAGTTAGAATGCAGTCAATCACACTCTATTTTGCAAGATAAAGCTGATGATTGGGATCCAGCCAGATAACGTAGAAAACCTCATCAATAAAGAACCCATGGACTCTACCATGCTCATTTGAAGAAACCGAAAACTGATAGGGAGTGTCCACCAATTGTTCTTCGTTCGGCAAACCAAACCCATTTTCGCTAGTGTCTTCCCACTTTATAGGATGACATCTGAGAGAACTGCTTCGATTCACCAACAACTCTTGAGCCGTTAAGGCAGATATGGCTTTTAGACGCTCAAGAAGCGTTAGCCAGTAAGCAACCTCTCTACCATTACAGGAAAACTTACTGTGACCGTCCTGAAAATATTTAAACGAAAAGCTGATACTCTGAAGCGGCTTCAGCCTGGTCTTCTGTATTTTCTTCGCCACGCGCGCCGTAATACTCCTTCATCCACTCTTTCTCAATCACTGCATTAGAAGGCGCGTCCGGTCGCAGATCTCCTCTCGCTCGATTCCAGGGCGCTTCAATATGAGTCATCTGTTCTAGCTCATAAGCATCGCAGGCAAAATACTC
>JANNDV010000201.1:0-5167 GCA_031387975.1 Acaryochloridaceae cyanobacterium OTE_75_metabat_521
ATTGTCATGAAGTTTCAAGCCAATGTCTGACACGAATACCGTTACGGTTCGATTGGATGCGGCACTTAAGACGAAGCTAGAAGCGTTGTCTAAAAGTACCCAGCGCAGTAAATCTTGGCTTGCGGCTGAGGCGATCGCGGCCTATGTCGATCGGGAGGCTTGGCAAATTCAGCAGATTGAGGAAGCGATTGAGCAAGCAGATCGCCCCGATGCTGAATGGGTCTCCCATGAGAAGGTATCGGAATGGCTGAATACTTGGGGTGATGAGGATGAAAGATCTGCTCCATGCCCATAGTTTGGTTATCTGTCGCGGTTCAAGATATTCTTCACATCCGCACTTACATTGCTGACCAAGATCCTTCGTCTGCGAGGGATGTTGCTTCTAAAATCGACAAGTTGGTGAATATGCTTGCAACGATGCCCAATATGGGAAGACCGGGGCGCATTTTTGGAACTCGTGAACTGGTGGTAAAAGGTACGCCTTTTTTGGTGGTGTATCGTGTGCAAAACGAGCGGGTTGAAGTTCTACGGGTTTTGCATGGGCGGCAGGGTTTTTCTGACTCTCTCTGAGAAATCCATACCCCAACGATCGCCCTCCACAACTTCAGCCACACGTTTTTGCTAAAGGCTAGGGCTAAGGCGATCGCCTAAATTCAACCTGAACTGAAAGCGTCCTGGACTAAAATTTTACACAAAAGCTATATTCAAGGCATTGGGTTTTACTGGGGACTATCCATGCACCAGGTTTACTTGAAAGAAGCTGAAACTCAACTGGCAGAACTCATTGAGGCGGCGGCAGGTGGGGAAGACGTAATCATTACCCGCAGTGATGGGGTGTCTTTCAAACTTGTGAAGGTTGGTGCAGTAGAGGCTAGACCTAAATTTGGAAGTGCTAAAGGATTGGTGAAAATGTCGGATGATTTTGACGAGCCATTGGAGGGCTTTTAGGTATCAAGCAAGTATTTCACGCTTATTGGTCAATTTCATCGGTGGGTTTGTCGGATTGGCGAAAGGCACGCCCATATTCTAGGGCTTCCAGAAATGTGGCTTCATCTGAGATGGAGCCAGTAAGGGCTTGGAGCCAATTATTGGGTGAAGTGTCGGCTTCTGATTTGCGCTTGAGTTCTGCAACGGTTTGCTCAAGATCGACTAAGCGTTTTTCAATGGTTGCTTGGTCTAGCATAATGAGTCCCTTAGGGCTTCAAATGTTTGGTAGCCAATCCTTATATGGTAAGCGATCGCAGCTAGACCACCGCAGCCTTAATGCCCACCTCGATCGCTTTACCCCCGCCCAGGCGATCGCCCTCTTCAGCCTCGCTCTAGTGACCATCCTCAATATTTTCAGCAGCCTATGTTTGCTAAGGTTAACTAGGGATGAGGCGATCTTCTACAATTAACCCGAACCGAATTTTTAAGTATGGTTTGCTTGTGTGAGAACGGACGCAATTTACTATCAATTGTTTAAGCGCTTTCCCAGTCTGCTTTTTACGCTTCTGGATCATCCTCCTGAATGAGTTGGAGAATATCGATTTGAGTCGATTGAGGTTAAGGAGACAGCGTTTCGGATTGATGGAGTGTTTCTACCGCCTGAAGCGGTTTCGCCAAGAATTGTATACCTAGCTGAAGTTCAATTTCAGAAGGATGAGGCACTTTATCATCGCTTCTTTTCTGAACTGTTTGTCTATCTTTTTCGGAATCAGAACAGCTTTGACAACTGGTTTGGAGTGCTTATTTTCCGTTCTCGTTCGCTTGAGCCTGCTAATCCTGCCATGCATCTTAAGATGCTTAATAGCCCACAGGTGCAGCGGATTTATTTAGACGAGTTGGGAGACCAACCACACCCGTCTATTGGAATTCGTTTGATGCAGCTGACTATCGCAACGGAGGAACACGCGGCGGTTCAAGCTAGGCGACTAATTGAAGCGGTTCATCAGGAGGATACAGGATTCTTTTCTAAACAAGCGATAATGGACATGATTACAACGATTGCTGTCTACAAGTTTGCTAGGCTAAGTCGCACTGAGGTGGAAGCTATGATTGGACTGCGTTTGGAGGACACCAGGGTTTACCAAGAGGCAAAGCTGGAAGGGGAGCAATCCATCATTCTTCGGTTGCTCTGTCGTCGTGTCGGCGATTTATCCAATGATTTACAGTCTCAAATTAAAGCTCTGCCCCTTTCTAAACTCGAAGCACTCGGCGAGGCAATGTTAGATTTCTCGAATCATGAAGATTTGGTGAATTGGTTGCAGGCTGACTGACATCTCATTTCATAACCTTTCGGATTGAACTAAAGGGCGATCGCCCAGTTGCTGAGGCTTGAAGTGCACGGCAATGGCTTTGAGGTGCTTGCAATACAGGCCGATCATTTGGATGAGTTGACGAAGCTGGTTTTTCATTACAAGGATCCATTCGATAGGCTCATCATTGCTCAAGCTTTGGCAGAGCGTATGCCTGTGGTAACAAAGGATGAGGCATTTGAACGCTATACCGTATCGCTTCTCTGGTAAGCGACTTTATGACCTGAGCTGTTTATTAACCGTTGAACAATCGCCCTCTTCAGCCTCGCCCCAGCGACCATCCTCATTTAGCCACCTGTGTTTGTTGGGATGAGATAGGGATGGGGCAATGATTTAGAACCTATGACATTGGGGAGCATTCGCCCTAGTCAATATCTAAACGACTGCTTTAGTAGAGATTTACAATAAAGTTCGAGACATACAAATATTATCTGGAGAAAGAATAAAATAGTTAAGAATAATAATGACGATGTCTACTTTATTATTTGTTTGGGCCTCTTGCTAATTACTAATTTTTGTTGAATTATTAAGACTATATTTTCCGATATATCAGGCGCTGAACCTGACAGAGTAGTTTAATTATTTCTGCCAGCCTGACTACAACGCTCGTATAAGCGACTTGCTTTTTTTTGATTCATTTTAAAAATAAAACATTATGGCTATCGATTTCACAAAGATTAATGCTGGAAATATTAGTAATACTGCTCTGCCTCCTAGAGAAATATTTTCAGCTCTTCCAAACAAAAAAGAGGGTAGGTTTGAATATCCGAGAGATGTTCAATCACAAGTTTGGAATAATTGGTACTCTCGAAGAGAAGAAAAAGACTTAGTTATTAAAATGAATACAGGCAGTGGGAAAACCATTGTTGGATTGCTAATTTTGAAGAGTTGCCTAAATGAGAGTAAAGGCCCCGCTGTGTATGTAGTTCCTGATAATTATTTGGTAAAACAGGTTGAAGCTGAGGCTACAGATCTTGGAATTGAAGTAACGGATGATGCTAATTCTCCTAGATTCCTTTCTGGCAAAGCTGTTCTAGTTTGTAATATCTTTAAGTTAGTTAATGGAAAGTCGGCTTTTGGAGTTGGAGATCAAGGGATTAAGATAAATATTGGCAGCATTATTATTGATGATGCACATGCTTGTCTTGATACGGTTGAAGAGCAATTCATGTTGAGCATCGACGGTCAACATGATGCATATCAGAAGATATATGATTGCTTTAAAGAGTCACTTCATGCCCAATGTAGTACTAAAGCCTCTGAAATTGAGAATCGTGACCTTGAAGCTTATATGCAAGTACCTTTTTGGAGCTGGCAGGATAAAATATCTGAAATCTCAAAAATATTAATTAAATGTAAAGATCAAGACTGGATTCAGTTCGTATGGCCATTAATAAAGGAATCACTATCTCTATCACGATGTGTTATCAGTTCAGAAAAAATTGAGATCTCGCCACACTGTATTCCAATCCATATGATTCCAAGCATCACAAATGCTTCTAGAAAAATCTTTATGACAGCGACTTTAGTGGATGACAGCGTTCTGTCCAGTCATTTTGGGATTACGGAGGAATCTATAAATAGAGTTGTCAGACCTGATACAGCAGGAGACATTGGCGACAGGATGATTCTTCTTCCTCAAGTAATTAATCCTAAGTTAACTGATGAAGACATAAAAGGATTTTGCAAAGTGATTTCAGCACAAGTAAATGTTGTTGTCATAGTTCCATCAGAGAATCGAGCCAAATTTTGGAGAGATCAGGCTGATTTAGTTTTAAATAAATCAAATCTATATGAAGGAATAAATAGATTAAAGAATGAGATTGTTGGTCTGACAATATTAGTAAATAGATATGACGGAATAGATTTACCTAAAGATGCATGTAGGTTTCTTGTAATTGATGGACTACCACTTGTTAAACGATTAATAGATAAAGTTGAAAGTGGCATCATAATGGGAAGTTCAAGAAAATCTTCCCAACTGGTGCAAAAAATTGAGCAAGGAATGGGACGTGGCATTAGATCTAGTGATGATTACTGTGCTGTTTTTTTGATGGGGCGCAGTCTGACAAGCCAATTATATACTGGAGGCGCAATAAACAAGTTTTCTCCAGGAACTAAAGCACAAATAAACCTCTCAGAGCAGGTTTCTGATCAAATTAAAGGAGGAGGTTTATCTCAGATAAAAGAATTTATTATGTATTGCTTAGAAAGAAAACAAGATTGGGTATCTGCTAGTAAAGGGAAATTAGCATCACTTTCCTATGAGACAAGTACCCCAACCGATTTAATAACAATAGGACAAAGGAAGGCATATGACTTTGCTTCCATAAATAATTATAATTCTGCTGTTGATGAGCTTAATAAGGTTGTCAATTCAGCGACTGATAAACCTTTGAAATCATATCTCAAGCAATCATTGGCAGAATATATAAACTTTTATGATCAGGAAGAGGCACAAAAGACTTTAATGTCGGCAGCCAGTGACAATCCAAGAGTGACAAAGCCAATAAGAGGAATCTCGTACCATAAGCTTGAATCAATCGTCCTAGATCAAGCAAGAATGTGTGGAATCTATTTAAGACAAAAACAAGACCCGAACAAAATAGTTGTAGAGCTGAATGGGTTGTTAGAATCACTAATATTTAAGCCAGAGACAGCTAATACATTTGAAGAATCTTTAAAGGAAATTGCTAGATATATAGGATTTGACAGTCAGCGTCCAGAAGCCAGGGTTATTTCATTCTAAAGAGAGATTTAAGCAAGTTGAAACCTTGTCCCGCCCTACGTTGAGCTTGTGCCATATTCTCAAAGCCGTGGTCACGATACAAATTGAGGGCTAGATTACGGGCTAAGGCAAAGATGTTCGG
>JANNDV010000202.1:0-2581 GCA_031387975.1 Acaryochloridaceae cyanobacterium OTE_75_metabat_521
CCGAACATCTTTGCCTTAGCCCGTAATCTAGCCCTCAATTTGTATCGTGACCACGGCTTTGAGAATATGGCACAAGCTCAACGTAGGGCGGGACAAGGTTTCAACTTGCTTAAATCTCTCTTTAGAATGAAATAACCCTGCACCTTAAACGCTCTTTGGTTCTCAGCTAGCTGCTCCTTGAGATCGTCAATTTCTGCTTTAACCCGCTGCTGACTCTTTGGATCGAGGTCTGCATTAGAAAGTCGCTCTACCCGCTCTTGAATAATGTCCGGCAACTTCGAGATTTCAAGCTGCGCCTCCCAAGCCTTAGACCCCACAGGCGCTACTCCGTGGTCGTTGCGCCATGCCTTCCATTTGTCCTTCAGTGTCTGCACATGCCGCGACATGCCAGAATACTGCTGCATCCGCTTCACAGTACCTGCATGCAGCTCAATATTCTTGGGTGTGGCATTTGCCCCCGCCTTGATTTGAATATCAACAATCTGCCCCTTCTTATCCACCGAGTAATGCACCCTCACTGCATTACCTTGAAGATTGGGGTCAATCTCAACAGGCACCTGCTGCCGCTTCGGTAACGCCTGAACCAACTCCTGTTCTCGACAAATAATCTCTGGACTCTTAACCTGTGGCTCTTGCGTTTGAGTCGTTTTACTACTGGGCTGAACCGTTTCTATTGCCGTCGGAGTCAACCCTTCTTTCTGCCCACCCGACTTACCCCCAAACGTCTCCCTAATACTTTGTGCGCCATAGAGATTCTTAATTCCCCCCGCCTGCTTAGCACTGACCCCCGTACTCACCCCCCAAAAGCCCAACTGCCCAATAGACGCCAACTGCTGCTCAGGGGTCAACCTATCCCAATTCTGTGCCAGACTGACCGTCGAATCAGCGATCGCCGCCGTATCGGCATACTGCGCCCCAATACTTAACGCCTTACTAACCGTCCCCACTTCTTCCACAACCTTCAACCCATTCTTCCCCAACCGCAGCGCCGAACCCACCGCAAACATACTCAACGCATCCGCCGTCAGACCCAGCCAGGTTCCTCTGACCTCCGCATCAGTCAGATCTGTATTACTCTGCCCATGAGCACCTCGGTCACTAAGCGTCTGCACCCCTTGAGAAATACCATAGGCACCCACCCCGGCCATTGTCACGACTAGCCTCGCCCCAATCGGCTCACCCAACCCAGACGCAATTAAAACTTATGTGGTGCAGAAATTTTTTAAGTTTTTCTTGGAGTAATTATTTGGCTCTAAAGTCTCCATTTTACGTTGAATATTAGCCAAATTATCAACAATTGGGACTTAAAAAGAACCTTTACCCAGCAAAGATTTCACAAGTTTTTTGCGTTACCAATTTTATACTCACTGAATCTTTCGATCCAACCCTCGTCACTGTGCAATTCACCTTGTAAAAATTCTTCCATTTCGCTGATGTCAGTGTCACCTACCATAATTCTTACGTCAGATTCCTGACCTTTGCGACTCTGAAGTTCATAAAGAAAGTTACTCAGTGCAGAATCAACAGATTTAGTAATTAATTCCCTCACATTAGCTATATCTTCTTTACTAAGGTCTGCCAATCTTTCCGATAGCTTATAGCTATTTAAGCGCATTGACTTCCCTGAAATTAATGCTTCTGACTCGCCAATCACAGCATCTCTTATCCCAATCATTAAAAATTTTCCAAAAATATCTAATTCATCAACTCTATCTGTGTCTGTAGTATTCATGTCTTTAATTTTTCTCTGTCTTTTATCTAATCAATACTTCTTAATTATTCTAAATATTCTATTTTTAACAATAAGGCTATTGCTCAAAAGTTACAATTATATGTTCAAAACCCATACGATCTGTTATTGTGTCTATTTTAGAAACTTTTCCAAAACCAAACTTTTCAGCCATTCTCCCAGTAAAAGTTTGTTTAGCAGCTTGTTCATCATTTAGTTCTTTCTGGTTGTTTTTAAATGTATTAAAGTTATCTTGAAGCTGCTCATTATAGTTAGTCCAGTGTGCCTGTATTCTTTTGACTTTGCCGCGATGGTATATCATCATTCTAGCAAATAGATCAGCACCAGTCTCTTCTGGCTTCCCTATATTTTCACCCTTTTTGAGCCGTATATCTTTATCAGTACTTGCAATCGTAAATTCGAGAGTTCCGTTTTGATCGACATGGCTATTAATTGCGTGATGTTTTTCCAGTCTGGGATGAAGTGAACCGTATTCAAAATCTCCATATTTACCATTAACTCTGGCTGTAGATGCCATATCTTGCTTCCACAGTAAGAAGGATTTTTCAACTTCTTGTGAACTTAGACCCTCCATAGATTTTCCAGAAGTTAAATCAAAAATTTTCCGAAAGTCAATATCTCCAAAATCTTTTTCTTTCTTATCGTTCGCCGCTACAAAGCCCTTACCAGGGTCTTTGTCCATCACCTTAAACCAGGGTTATTTCATTCTAGCCAGATGTAGAAAAAGCCTCTAAAGTAAGGGTGCAGTTGTATCGTTGGATTTCCAGCCATGAGTACATTAGCCATCGTAGAAGCGTTTAGAGACTTACCTGACCTTCGTCGCGGAGCAGG
>JANNDV010000210.1:0-13053 GCA_031387975.1 Acaryochloridaceae cyanobacterium OTE_75_metabat_521
CATAGGCCATTATTCCCCGTAAACACTAACGAATCAGCAGTAGGGCAGACTGGAACAACCCAATGCCCAAGCCTAGGATACCCCCAAGGTTTACGATAGCCTGCAACTCACTTTTAACAATTCCCTGAATCGCGTCTTCTAAGGCTTCGGGTGCAGTGGCCTTCACGCGCTCCATAATGACCTGGTCTAAATTTAAGATTGGAATCGCCTGCTCTACAAGCTTTTCTAGATCTCGCTCTAGATAACGTTCTAAAATCAATGCCAACTCCTGACTCACTACATCTAAAGAAGCTACCACTGCCTCCGAAGACTGGAGCCGCCTTAAAATGACCGTTGCCGTATCTTCCCAATTCACCGTGTCGCTTAGGCTTTGCAGCACGCTCTCGCCTTTGGTCCGCAGATAGCTGCGGACACTTTCTCGAAAGTTGCGCCGCAGTTGACGCACGGTGCTGACGGGCAGATTTTGCAGCGACAGGCTGCCCAGCCATTCGCCTAAGCGCTGCTGAATGCCCAGCGAAACAACCATCTCCTGAATCCTGGCATTACACGCGCCTCGTTCTTCAATGCAGAAAGCGCGTAGCCGCACGAGTACATTTTTAGCCCCCAACAGATTGGCAACGACCCAAAACGTTCCGCTGGTTTTTTCCCGCAGCCCTTCATCCAAAATCGTAATGTTGCGGTCTGTCAGAAAGTTAATCAGCCCAAGGCGTAGAGCATCTGGTGGTAAGGCATCATCCATGATCCAATCCGCCAGTTGAGATGCCTGTTCGTTATCTAAATGGTAGTCGAGGAGAATCTGATCAAAAATTTGATTGAACTGAACCTTCAAAAAATCATCTTGGCGTGCGAGTACCGCCGTCACGCGCGGCAAAGACTGTCCCACAAAATCTTTAAGAATGTTGGCTAAAATCTTGACTGTTTTTTTCTGTGTATCGGCTTTGACCTGATCGAGCGCCAGCTCAAGCAGCCATTGAATGGCAGACTGCATTCGCTCAGTTTGCAGCAGCCGCTGGGCCACCTTCTGCATCTCATCGGGGGTCAGTAGCGACGACATGATTGCATTAGAAACCCGCTGTGCAAGACGATCTTGATTGCGAGGAATCAGACCCGGCGTAAAGGGGAGAACCCGATTACCAATTTTGATAGCCCGATAGGGGCGAAACAGCATTTTAATCGCCAAGTCATTGGTGTAATAGCCAATGATGCCCCCCGTAATCGGTGGCAATGCAACAACCCACACAGAAGACCAATCCAAGATTTACGCTCAACTGAATAGCGATTAGTACAGTGAAAGTCTTAACCTAGATTAATCCTAGCAATTTATCAATCCTAGCAATTTCAACTTCCATTCCATCGCTTAAAGCTCCAAATTGTTGCCTGCGTTGCGCCTGAAAGTACCGAAAGTGAGCCATCGTGCCATCAAGTTCGATAAATTGAGGTTACTATGATGAGTAACTTAGCAAGCCTTTTCAGCAATGCTTTTTTCTAATGTGCCTGACCCCGAACTTCTTAAAACGCTTTTAGAGCCGCTCTTAGATGATTTTCAGTATTGGTTGAGCCGGGCGAAAGCGTTGCTCTTGACTGAAGACGTGGTCTTTTTGAGTGCCGAAGCCCATGCGGATTTACTCGCGCGGGTAGAGCAAACCCTCCAGGAAGTGAATGCCGCCCATCGCTTGTTTCAGGCAACAGGGTGTCAGGTCGGGGTAGAAGGCCCCATGATTATGAATTGGCACGCACTGGTATCAGAATGCTGGCAGGTTATGATTCGGTATCGCCTGGGCCAAGCAAATGCCATTGAACAATCGTAAAAGTTTATGTCTTTCTATCTGAGAACCTGTCAGAATGAGAGTGCTATGGCTGACTTACGAGCTGGCGATCGCTTACTTAATTTATAGGCTAGTGTACTAAGCACTGGAGAGTCGCAGATATGTTGCAACTGCTGTACATCATTGCGTTCATCGTTTTGGCAGTGCTGGCGATCGGGAATCTGATCCGGAGTTTATTTACGCTGGGAGCCGATTCTCAGCGCAACTATTCGTCAAGAGGGGTAGCAGAAGCCCTCAGCAGCCGGAGCGGGGCTACGCCGCATCCAGAAATGTTAGACGAACGGGGACGGGTGATTAATGAGCCGCTGTTGGTCATGCGCTCAATGACCGTAGAAGATGCCAGAGAGCAGCTTGACGCGCTCTATAGAAATTCCCCTGGATCTAGCGATGAAGGGTAAAGCGTCAACATAGGTTTATCGGTTGCAGTCATGCCCTCCGACGCGTCTCAAAACAAAGAGCCTTTTTCTCTGTCAGAAGCCGAGACGGAGTTAAGCGACAGCATTAAACAGGTTGTTTTACAAGAACAGCCTGAAGAGAAATTGATTGACCCAAATGTTGACCCAAAGCGAACGCTGGGTGCGTGGCGAACTCTGGGTGCGAAGCTATCGCCGCTCAGCCTTATCCGCCAAACGGTTCAGAACACAAGCCAGTGGTTCACTCAGTGGTTTCAGGTTAGTGAAGCTGATCTTCAG
The DNA here is from genome assembly GCA_031387975.1 of Acaryochloridaceae cyanobacterium OTE_75_metabat_521. GTDB lineage: Bacteria > Cyanobacteriota > Cyanobacteriia > Thermosynechococcales > Thermosynechococcaceae > JAAURS01. Next base: position 2,519 of record JANNDV010000210.1, read on the forward strand.
CAGATTTTAGAACAGGTTCGTCAAAGTTTGCCGATTACAGAAGTGATTTTGATTGGCAAAGCCCAAACCGGAAAAAGCTCAATCATTCAAGCCATGACGGGCGCTTCAGCAGAAATTATTGGGCAGGGGTTTCGTCCCCATACGACTCATACTCAGCGCTATGCTTACCCCACCGAAGACCTCACGCTGCTGAATTTTATTGACACGGTGGGGCTAGGTGAAGGGCTAAAGGATCCTGAGGCTGCCATTCAAGAGCTTCAGGGCATTCTAAAAGGCGGCACTCTCTCAGATCATTCTCAGCCAGCCGCTCAAGTTTTGATCGTAACGGCTAAGATTTCGGACTTTGCGATGGATGCCATTCACCGCCTTCTTCAGGCGCTCCGTCAAGAACATCCTCAAATCCCCTGTCTTCTGGTCGTAACCTGCCTGCACGACTTGTACCCTAGCGCCGCTACTTCAGAACATCCTGCCTATCCCCCCAATATACCTGAGATTCAGAGGACTTATGCTGCGCTTCAGGCTCAGTTTAGTGGCCTTTATGATGGCGCAGTTCTGATAGACTTCACTTTAGAAAAAGATGGCTATACCCCTATTCTCTATGGATTAGACGCATTTATCGAAACGCTAGCTTCGCTGTTACCCAGTGCCGAAGCACAGGTCATTCATCAGCTTTTAGCAGAAGCAGGTGTGGGCGATGATCGCCACGCACCCAGAGTCCGCATTAGCAATATGTACCGTGAGGCAGGTCGGCGCTACATTTTGCCCTTTTCAGTGATGTCTGCAACCTTGGCGGCAGTTCCGTTGCCCTTCGCTACCATGCCTGTTTTAACGGCGCTTCAGGTGAGTATGGTGACACTATTGGGGCGACTGTATGGGCAGACTATAACGCCGTCTCAGGCCGGTGGGGTTGCCAGTGCGATCGCAGGGGGCTTTGCCGCTCAGCTCATTGGACGAGAATTGGTCAAGTTTATTCCTGGATTGGGTTCTGTCATAGCGGCATCTTGGGCTGGAGCCTACACTTGGGCGCTGGGAGAAAGTACCTGCGTCTACTTTGGCGACCTAATGGGTGGAAAAACCCCAGATCCTCAAAAAATCCAGAAAACGATGAAAGATTCTTTTACGCAAGCTCAAGAAAGATTTAAGAATTCCGCCATCAACGATAGAAATCGTGAAGAGAAATAGGATTTTCAGGAGAATAAATACTCTGAGCATAGAAACACAGTGACTCCCCTTCAGCCAAGCCAGCAAAGCAATGTAGCAAAGTTGCTTCGCGTTCACCCAAGGCTAGAGAAACTTAATCAGAATCAATATTTGTAGCCGTATAAATTATAAAATTTTGACAACTTTGGTCATTACTGAGACTATTAAAATAGATTTAATCAGAAAGCATGGGTAAAATTATGCTTTCGCTATGGTTTGGGAGATTTGGTGTGAGTATGAAGAATCTATTTATTCTGGGTGGCGCATTAGCCCTGTCATCTATTACAACTGCGGCTTTAGCAAACGAAAAGACGATACCTTTAACAACGGTTTCAGAGACACAGAATCAGGGGGCGGCTGCTACCCCCTTTAGCACGTTCCAAGTGATTGCGTCAGACGAGCAAGAGCAGGCCCAGGTAACGGCAGTCTCTCAGCTTTCTGACGTACAGCCGACCGACTGGGCATTTCAGGCTCTCCAGTCTTTGGTTGAGCGCTATGGCTGTATCGCAGGGTACCCCGATGGCACTTTTAAAGGCAACCGAGCCGCAACCCGCTATGAGCTAGCCGCTGCGCTCAATGCTTGCCTAGACCAAATTAGTGATCGATTTGCCAGCAAAGAAGACCTGGCAACCGTCAAGGCACTTCAAGAAGAGTTTAAGACTGAGTTGGCAACCCTCAAGGGTCGCGTTGACGGACTAGAGGCTCGTACCAAGACGCTAGAAGCCCAGCAGTTCTCGACCACTACTAAGCTTTCTGGCGAAGTCATCTTTTCTGGAGTTCAGTCTAACAACACATCACCGCAGCCTTCTGGCTTCAACGGCTCAAGTCTCCTTGGGCCAACTGGCGATAACTTTACCTTTAACTACAGAGCAACGCTTAGCTTACTCACCAGTTTTACTGGCAAGGACTTATTAATCACAAGTCTACAGCAGGGAACATTTTCAAATCCTAGCTTGTCTAGAGGCGACGGTGATAATGGCGCTCAGTTTGGTACATCTCAAGGAGGGTTGGCACCGGGGTATAATCAAGTCTCTAGTGATACCCTTGGTCTTTACTACTTAGGATATCGGTTCCCTGTCCTTAAGGACAAGGGCACTGTTTACATTACTGCTAAAGGTGGAGAACTCAGTGATTTTACTGATACTCTGAACCCATATTTTGATAGTGATGGTCAAGGTGCGCTATCTGGTTTTGGTATACGCAACCCTATTTATCGACCCCTAAGCGGTAGGTTCTCTAACTTTGGTGGTGGCAATACGGGTCTAGATACTTCTGGAACTGGAGTTGGCTTTAACTACAATATTTCGGATAAGTTCAATATTGCGGTTGGTTATTTGGCCTCTGCTTTTGGTGCAGCACAGTCAACCGCTGTGGCTCCAGGACTTGTTGGATCTGGGCTTTTTGGTGGGGACTATTCAGCCATCGCTCAGCTAACCTATAAGCCCACAAAAGATTTAGGGTTTGGGCTAACCTACGTTAGAGCTTATAACAGTGGCGCACTGCCCATCGTTAATTTTGGTGGGGGCTCAGGTACATTCCGCGCTAACATTCCTTTTTTCTTTACACCAACCTCTTCAAACTCTGCTGGTTTAGAGTTCTCTTGGAAAGCAACGCCTAAATTTGCTCTCTCAGGTTGGGCCGGTGGAACATTTGCCCGAGCTGAAGCGGATGGTTTTACGTTAACGAACGATGGGTCGGGGGTAGGACTCGCACGAAAGGGATCTGATGCAACGATCGTTAACTTTGCCTTAGCGGCTTCTTTCCCAGACTTATTTATTCCAGGAAACATGGGCGGAATCATTATAGGGATGGAACCTCAACTCATCTCAAGTAGTGTTCCAAACTCAACGGATAAAGACATCAATATCCATGTTGAGGCGCTCTATCGTTTTAAGGTCAATGACAATATTTCTATCACGCCAGGGGTTGTTGCCATCTTTAATCCGGAAGGTAACTCAAGCAACGATCCAGTCGTTGTGGGTACAATCCGTACAACCTTCACGTTCTAGTTCATAAAGCAGAACTCTGATTGAACGACTTGGGAGAGCATCTATATACTCTCCCATTTTTTTAGGCAACTCAAACGTGAAAGTTTAGCCCCATGTCAATGCCTGGATGAGCCACTGTAGTTGATGACGCAGACGGTCTAGTAAAAGACACGTTAAAATCACCCTATTGCAGAAGCAACAAAGTGCAAAAGCAACAAAGCTAAACGTTGTTTCAATAGCCCTTCGCTGATCGTTCACAGGAGTGCCTGCTTTTGCCATGAATTTTTTATTACTTTCTACCAGACTTCTGCCCAGAGGCTTAAATTATGCCTTTCAGCCACGCCTCGCCATGCACGTGCCAGATGGCTTTTTAAATGCGCCTGTGTTAGCCCTTACATGGCTTATTTCAATTGGACTGATTGCATTGGCACTGAACCGAGTGCAAGCCGAATACCAAGACCGAGCGGTGCCCTTGATGGGTGTTTGTGCCGCCTTTGTTTTTGCAGCTCAAATGATTAACTTTCCCATTCCTGGTGGGACTTCAGGCCACCTGCTGGGGGGTACCTTGGCAGGCGCACTGCTGGGGCCTTGGGCGGGATCGCTGGTGATGGCAGTGGTATTTATCGTTCAGGGTGTGGTGTTTCAAGATGGCGGCATTACGGCAATGGGAGCCAACATCTTCAACATGGGTCTCATTGGTACCTTTGGTGGATATTACCTCTTACGGACGATTCGTTATGTCATTGGACGAGATAAGCTCTCAGGAATGATTGCAGGCACGGCTGTTGCCGCTTGGCTGAGCGTTGTAGCTGCTTCAATCTTTTGTGCTTTAGAGCTGGCAATCTCTGGTACCGTGCCGCTCAATGTGGCACTAGGCGCAATGGTGGGTTGGCACATGCTGATTGGCATCGGCGAAGCACTCATTACCGTCGCTACCGTGACCTTTATTTGGCGCACTCGACCCGATTTACTTTATCGCTCCCCGCGTCGGGCGATCGCCAATCCCCCTTGTTCGCTCTCAACCCGCTAGACTGTTAAAACTAGCATCTGCACTTAAACGCTTATTAGTCGTGAAGCCATTAGAACACCATGACTCATCCTGCTTCTGCCACGCGCAATCGAGTGTTTGTAATCTCAGGCTTAGGGGTTGCGCTTCTGATTGGGGTGTTTCTGTCTCCGTTTGCTAGCCAAAACCCCGATGGACTAGATCGGGTTGCTCAAGACCTTAAGTTTGACAAAAAAGCGACTGAAGCGCCGCCTGCTCATAAGCTGCCCTTTTACAAAGTCTTTGATGAATATGCACTACGCGGAGTCCCTAAACCGCTTGCAACCCCACTCGCCGGATTTCTAGGAACCTTAGCAACCTTTGGCCTAGCGTGGGGTGTCGGTAAGTTGACGAAACGAGGTTCTGCGCCTTCAGATGAAGCTTCTCCGATTGAATAATGCGTTAATCGGTAAGGAGTTTTAATTCATGCTGCTGCATATTGGTGCATTTCATTTAGATATTGACAGTCAGCAGCAGACGCCCTGGCATCGCTTAGTACCCCAGACGCGAATACTTTGTGTGCTGCTTTTGCTACTGGCAACGGTGCTGACCCCCAATGGGCAATGGCTGACTTGGTGCACCTATGGCGCTGCTATTTTAGGGATGCTGCTGGTCAGCCGAGTCACGCTATGGGTGCTGTGTAAACGTATTGCCGTTGAGTATGCCTTTGTAGGGGTTGTGCTAATTGGCACACTCTTTCGAGCGGGGGGTGATGTGGTGTGGCAGTGGGGCTGGCTCCAGATCACCACCACTGGACTTATTGTGCTGGGGAGTGTTAGCTTCAAAGCGCTTTTATCGCTGCTGCTGTTGAATATGCTGACGCTTACCACCCCTATCGCTATGCTGCTGCATGGCCTAGCCGTTTTGCGAACGCCGCCGCTTCTCGTTGCAATTTTGGCTTCAATGTATCGCTACCTTGGGGTTCTGATTGAGGAGTTTAGCGCCATGCGTCGTGCGGCGTTGTCTCGCAACCTTATGGGGGGCAGCCACTGGCAGCGCTTGGTGATTGGCAACATGATTGGGTCTTTGTTTATCCGCACCTATGAACGGGGCGATCGCATCCATCAAGCGATGCTGTCACGCGGCTACCAAGGCATCTCAACGGCTGTAGAAACGCCTAACACAGGGCTGTATGATATTGCGGCGCTAACGTTGACCCTAGGTTTAGCCCTTGCGGGACAAATCATTTCTCTAATCCGCTAGTTTTATAGTTTTGCGCTGAATGCACCATAATCCTATTTCCATTGAGAATCTTTACTATGCCTACCCTGACGGTACTCAAGCGCTTAGGGGCATAGATCTACACATCAAGGCCACTGAGCGAGTGGCGCTAGTGGGTGCGAATGGCTCGGGCAAATCGACCCTGCTGTCTCACCTCAACGGCATTTTGTTGCCGCAACAGGGCACTGTAGTAGTTGGCGAGTACCCTATGGAGCCGCAGCACCTTAAGGCCATTCGCAACTTTGTGGGACTCGTCTTTCAAAACCCTGATGACCAGCTTTTTATGCCGACGGTTTGGGAAGATGTCACTTTTGGACCAATGAACCAAGGCTGCAAAGGAGAAGCGTTAACCCATCGCTGCATGATTTCAATGCAGGCCGTTGACTTAGATTTTGAGACTTTTAAAGATCGCAATACTAGTAATTTGTCAGGGGGGCAAAAAAAGCGCGTGGCGATCGCCGGAGTGCTTGCCATGCAGCCCCAAATTTTGGTGCTAGACGAACCGTCCGCACAGCTTGACCCCAGATCTCGCCGTCAGCTCATTGAGCTACTGCGGAATTTTCCCATCACGCAGCTGATTGCCACCCATGATTTGGATTTAGCGCTGGAACTGTGCGATCGAACCATCGTCCTAAACCACGGACAAATTGCGAGAGATGGCTCAACCGCAGAAATTCTAAGCGATGGTGACTTTTTAGAAAAACATCACTTAGAACTACCCCTCAGCTATAGCCGACCCTATTGCAGCATCAACCATGCCCCCAAAGACTATGCTGTAAGGGGGGCAAAATCACTTCACCTATAGCTTGCCGCCCTCGCTTGACAAATCAACTAAAGCATCGCGCTGAAATCGAATCACCCGCGCGAGAGACAGCCGATAATGCTCCGAAGGGCATACCGTCAAAGCAATACTGCCCTGACCCGAATCTTCAACCTGGCGCACAGTACAAATTTGTTGCTTATTATTGCAGTAGGCCAAAATGCGATCGCCCATCCGAATTTCCATCGCCTGAATTTTCATCGTTCTTTACCTCAGTAATCAGCCTCAACCAACGGCCCCCAAAGGATCGGATCTATCCTACCTATACAGGCATTTCCAACTTTGGGTTTTCTGAACCCATTGCCCCATCCGGCAGGGTAGCACCATGAAGAAACGACCCCTCCAAGGTAGAGTCCTTGAGATCTGCTCCGCTCAAATTCGCCTTAATAAAGTTGGTCTCCATTAAATTAGCCTGAGCCAAATTGGCTCCCGCCAAATTCGCATGACTAAAATTGGCCTTGGTTAGATTGGCCTTGGTTAAATTCGCACCGCTCAGATTTGCGCCACTTAAATTTGCACTCCTGAGATTGGCCGCAATCAGGTTTACGTTCTTAAAATCTCTCTGCCCTGCTGCATATCGGCTCAGAAGTTCATTCGTATTCATAGTAAATCCCGTAAAAGTGCGTGTACTCAAAAGCATCCATCACATCAATGCCAGCCGTTCTAGCCCATGCTTAAAAGCCATCCGTAGCGTGAGCAAGGCTGCATCATTCCCTCACAGACGTCAAAACCGAAACCGTTTTCTGCGCTGCTTATGTTTGGCAATCTCTTTGCGCTTACGCTTCTCGATTGGCGTTTCAAAGTGACGATGTTTTTTCATATCCTGAAAAATACCTGCCTTAGAAACTTCTCGCTTAAAGCGACGGAGTACCGATTCAACGCCTTCGCTTTCGCCAGGAATGATTTGGGTCATTTAAATATTTCCTTAGAGGGCAAGGTCTTTAGGCTGCTTGACGGGCTGCCGATACTAAAAAGGGGTAGACCCATTGTGTCTACCCCGAAGACCTTAGAGTTTAATGTGTTGTCTAAAGCCTGATCACGATTGAACCAAATCACGATTGAACCAATCGCAGTTGCATCATCGCAACGAGCTTAGTAGCGACCGCCACCACCACCGCCAAAAGACCCGCCTCGATCTTCACGAGGTTTCGCCTTATTAACCTTGAGGTTACGTCCCATCCATTCCGCCCCATCTAGTGCTTCGATTGCGGCAGTTTCTTCGGCATCTGTCGTCATTTCGACAAAAGCAAACCCTCTTAAACGGCCTGTTTCTCGATCAGTCGGCATTTTGACCTGCTTAACGGTTCCGTACTCGGCAAAGGTTTGGTTCAAGTCGTCTTGAGTGACCTCGTAAGACAGATTACCAACATAAATTGACATAAAGCATTTCCAGAATCAAGGTGATGAAGCGAGTTAGATCCGGAGAAACGCTGATTAGACGAATTACACAGCCGAAAATAATCTTTAGCCTGCATCCTAGCACAATCAAGCCTTTGACGGTTGTGGGAGGGAGAATTCAACCCACTAGAATTAGGGGTTGACCGCATTCTGAACTCATCCTCTTGCAATCTAAGAAAGCGCCCTCAGTTCATAACTGGGTTTCCTGCTTCATCATCATCAGACCAGATTCCCCATAATATAGATTGCACCCGTCACGAACCCTGAACCATGAAAGTCACATCCGTTACTCCCCCCATTCAGTGGTATCCGGGGCACATTGCAAAAGCTGAGAAGAATCTTCTAGAGCAGCTTAAACGTGTCGATGTTGTACTAGAAGTGCGAGATGCCCGCATTCCTTTGGCCAGCACTCACCCTCAGGTACAGGAATGGATTCGCGAAAAGCCAAGAATCTTAGTGCTCAATCGAGTCGATTTAATTAGCCCTAAGGCGGCTGAACTGTGGCGAGACTGGTTCCGGCTTCAGGGCGAAAAGCCTTACTATACTGATGCTCAAAACGGGAAAGGCGTGAGCGTTTTAATCAAGGCAGCCCAAGTCACCGGAGAAAAGCTCAACCAGCGCCGTTGCGATCGCGGCATGAACCCTCGTGCGGTACGGGCGGTCGTGATCGGGTTTCCCAATGTGGGCAAGTCGGCACTCATTAACCGCTTACTCAAACGCCGCGTGGTAGAGAGTGCGCGGAAGCCGGGGGTAACGCGTCAACTGCGTTGGGTACGGATTTCGCCGGAGCTAAATTTACTGGATGCCCCAGGGGTTTTACCCGGCAGGCTGACGGATCAAGAAGCTGCCTACCGCCTTGCCATGTGCGACGACATTGGCGAGGGAGCCTACGATCGCCAGCTTGTTGCGGCGGCACTGATTGAGAAAATTAACGAGATGGAAAAACACAACCAGAATTGGCCACATTGGATTCCACAGTCTCCGCTCCAAACTCGGTATGGGGTTGAGATGGCTGATTTTGCCGGAGATGAATATTTGGCACAAGTGGCGCAAACTAAGTTTCAGGGAGATGTGGAGCGCACAGCCCATCATATTCTCAATGACTTTCGCAAAGGGATTTTGGGGGCGATCGCCCTAGAAGCACCTGCCCCATCTGCTTAAGCGCAGGTTTAAACGGCGGTGGCAGATCAAAAAGTTGCATTTTGTAACAAACGTCTTTAAAAGCCCATCGCTGAGCGGTTTAGGGCTGGTGTGATACCGACATGCTTCGTTATGATTAACATAAGTTTACATAAACGAATCAAACGGAGTTAAAACGGTAGATCATGGCAGAGTCCTTTTTTCTAGATTCCGATGAAGCAAAGTCTATGGGCAACATAGACTACATGAGGACAGCCAGAAAGGTAAAAAAAAGCTATCCCACAACGAAAGCTTGGGGTGCTGGATTTGAAGAAGAGACTGTAACCTCGGCGCTCAAGAAAGGTGTAACCCAACCTTCAACATTTGAAATTGAGCAAAAAGCTGCTGAAGCCCTAAAGCCAGAGGTAACAGAGCGTCGTAAAAGTTCTTCTGACTTAGATATGTTTCGCAATATGGCAAAGGATATTCGCAAGAAATAGCTTAGGGTCGTGAATTAAATAGCCTAGAGAATTGTTTAGAAGCGATACGCTCTGCATTCCCTACATCCCCTAACCCCTTCTCCCAGAGCGGGAGAAGGGGAACAAAAAACTCCGGCTCCCCTCTCCCAGAGCGGGAGAGGGGCTGGGGTTGAGGGTCAAAAGTTGAGGTTATTTAATCCACGATCCTTACCTGCCAGAATGGAATTACACAGCCAAACCGCAAAAAGCTTAATTCTGGAGGTTATTTAATCCACGATCCTTAGGGTCGTGAATTAAATAGCCTAGAGACTTTACGTCTTGCATGTCCCCAACCCTCTTCCGATGGAGAGGGTTGGGGCTTCGGCGTGGGCGCTCACGCCGAAGCCCCAACGGTGAGGGGCAAAAGCTGAATTTGTTTAATCCGTGATTCTTCGCAAAGAGACTTGAAGGCCTATGGTTTTTCAGTGAGATGATTTGTAGCCTAGGCTGTAATCAGGGTAAGGTGATAGCGGTTCTTTGAATACTACATCGAAATCTTGCGCCCGAGTCTCTATGGAGCCAGTCGAAGAAAACGCCTTACAATTTTCCCAGCCAATACCTTCTACAGATAATGGGGTGGAGGAGATTGGGCGATCGCTCCAAGAAGCAGAAGAACTCCTGGACGCGGTAAAAACGCGCTATCAACAAATTCAATCCGCAAAAGTTCAGCAGCCAGAACTTGAAGCTCGCCTATCAGAACTCAAGACGGAACTAGAAACCGTCAAAACCCAACTTGCCACAACCTGGGAAGACCTCGAAAGTCAGCTCATTACCTGGCGAGATAAAGAAGAGCTATTTTGGCAGTTTCTCAGATTTGCAGGCATTGGCTTTGCCTTGGCAATGCTCGTTAACGTCTTTGTAAAGTAGTTTTCAACAAAGCAAAATCTTCTTTTTGATTGGCATTAACCTGCAAAAGCCTTTGATAGCAGTTCTTTTAGGCTTTTTGTTGATTCGCAAACAACGCCATATTTTCTCTAGCACTCAGAATTGCACCAAAAGCTTTACAAAAGTAAACGTTGTAGGTCATAATCAACGTATGGCAAAGACGCATTTCGTTTAGCCGCATACATCTGTAAATTTATCTAGCACTTATAAACCATGACCACAGTATTGCAAAGACGCGAAAGCGCCAGCGCATGGGAAAAATTTTGTAGCTGGGTGACCAGCACCGACAACCGCCTGTATGTAGGCTGGTTCGGCGTCTTGATGATTCCTACCCTCGCCGC
>JANNDV010000230.1:0-10913 GCA_031387975.1 Acaryochloridaceae cyanobacterium OTE_75_metabat_521
TGAGTATTATTCAAGGCCGTGCGGTTGGGGTTGCTCACTACCTTCTTGGAGGTATTGCGACCACCTGGGCATTCTTCCATGCTCATATACTTTCTGTAGGGTAGGGCGAGGAGAATACTAAACTATGGCAACTAAATTTCCAAAATTTAGCCAGGATCTCGCTCAAGACCCAACTACACGTCGTATTTGGTACGGGATCGCTACGGCTCACGATTTTGAGAGCCACGATGGCATGACGGAAGAAAATCTTTATCAAAAGATTTTCGCCTCCCATTTTGGTCACCTCGCAATTATCTTTCTTTGGACTTCCGGCAACCTGTTTCACGTTGCTTGGCAAGGTAACTTTGAGCAGTGGATTAAAGACCCGCTCAACGTTCGTCCGATTGCTCACGCAATTTGGGATCCTCAATTTGGTAAAGCAGCGGTTGATGCCTTTACCCAGGGTGGCGCAAACGGCCCTGTTAATATTGCTTACTCCGGTGTGTACCACTGGTGGTACACCATCGGGATGACGAGCAATGCAGAACTCTACCAGGGCGCGATCGCTCTGCTGATTCTGGCTTCTGTCATGCTGTTTGCAGGCTGGCTTCACCTTCAGCCTAAGTTCCGTCCAAGCCTGTCTTGGTTCAAGAATGCTGAATCTCGCTTAAATCACCACTTGGCTGGTTTGTTTGGGGTTAGCTCTTTGGCTTGGGCTGGTCACTTGATTCACGTGGCTATTCCTGAGTCACGCGGTCAGCATGTGGGTTGGGATAATTTCCTCTCCGTGCCTCCGCATCCCGCAGGTCTAACGCCGTTCTTTACAGGCAACTGGGGCGTTTATGCTCAGAACCCTGATACGGCGGGTCATCTGTTTGGTACCTCTACTGGTGCTGGGACTGCAATTCTCACCTTCTTAGGTGGGTTTCATCCTCAAACGGAAGCGATGTGGCTGACGGATATTGCGCATCACCATTTGGCGATCGCCGTTATCTTCATTGTTGCGGGTCACATGTACCGCACTCAGTTCGGCATTGGTCATAGCATCAAGGAAATCTTGAATGCACACCGACCTCCTGCTGGTGGACTGGGTGCTGGCCATAAAGGTCTATACGATACCCTCAACAATTCTCTTCACTTCCAGCTCGCGTTAGCGCTAGCTAGCTTGGGCGTAGTGACCTCCTTGGTTGCTCAGCACATGTACTCTATGCCGTCCTATGCCTTCATTGCGAGGGACTATACGACGCAGGCGGCGCTGTATACCCATCACCAGTACATCGCTATCTTTTTGATGGTGGGCGCGTTTGCTCACGGTGCCATTTTCTTGGTACGTGACTACGATCCCGTCGCCAATAAGGACAACGTTTTGGCACGAGTGCTAGAGCACAAAGAAGCCATCATCTCTCACCTGAGCTGGGTCTCTTTGTTCTTGGGCTTCCATACCCTTGGCCTTTATGTCCACAACGACGTTGTGGTTGCCTTTGGTACCCCTGAAAAGCAAATCTTAATTGAGCCAGTGTTTGCTCAATGGATTCAAGCTGCTCACGGTAAGTTGCTCTACGGCTTTGATACACTGCTCTCGAATCCTGACAGTCTTGCCTACACCGCCTTCCCAAATAATGGGAACGTATGGCTGGCTGGCTGGCTGGATGCGATCAACAGCGGCAAGAACTCTCTGTTCTTGACCATTGGCCCTGGCGACTTCTTGGTTCACCATGCGATCGCCCTGGGTCTGCACACCACCACCTTGATCTTGGTCAAAGGTGCGTTGGATGCCCGTGGTTCTAAGCTGATGCCCGATAAAAAGGACTTCGGCTATGCCTTCCCTTGCGACGGCCCTGGTCGTGGCGGTACTTGCGATATCTCAGCTTGGGATTCCTTCTACCTGTCTCTGTTCTGGGCACTCAATACCGTCGGTTGGGTCACGTTCTACTGGCACTGGAAACACCTTGGTATTTGGCAAGGTAACGTGGCACAGTTTAACGAAAGCTCTACCTATCTGATGGGTTGGTTCCGCGACTACCTGTGGCTCAACTCGTCTCAGCTCATCAATGGCTACAACCCCTTCGGGATGAACAATCTCTCGGTCTGGGCTTGGATGTTCTTGTTTGGTCACCTCGTGTGGGCAACAGGCTTCATGTTCCTGATTTCCTGGAGAGGCTATTGGCAAGAGCTGATTGAAACCCTTGTTTGGGCACACGAACGCACTCCTTTAGCGAACCTCGTTCGCTGGAAGGACAAGCCCGTTGCACTGTCGATCGTTCAAGCTCGTGTGGTTGGTCTAGCTCACTTCACCGTTGGCTATGTCTTAACCTACGCAGCATTCTTGATTGCTTCGACAGCAAGCAAATTTGGTTGATGATTTAGTTCTGAAACCGAGTTAAAAAGCAAGAGCCTCACTGTACTAGTGGGGCTTTTGCTTAGGTATGAATTGATGTGTTTGACTAGACGATTGCTGAACTGCCTAACGCAAGACTTTAAAATGGCAAATGAACACAACAATTGGGGTTGATTTAGGTGGCACCAAATTGCTCATGGTGTCCGGAGAGAAGCGAGTTCGAGTTGCGACTGGCGAGTGCTTTTCCGCAGCGAATGTAGAGCAAAACATTCGTGACTTTATTAAAGGTCTCAATGACACACCTAAGGCCATTGGTATTGCCATACCAGGTCTGGTGGATTGTACAGGATGCATAAAGGTCTGTGATGTCTTGCCTCGGATAGAAGGCTGGAACCCGATTGAAACCCTAGCGGATTTAGACTGCTTTATCAAAGTGACCAATGATGTCAATGCTGCCTTAGCTGAAGAGTTTCACAATGCCGAGCCAGGGCTGAACGCAGGAATTATTATGGTGGGTACTGGCGTAGGCGCATCTTTTTTAGTCAATGGCATTTCTTTAGTAGGAGCCAAGGGTTGGGCTGGTGAATTAGGCTACATGCCAATTTCTATTAATGGTCAAGTCAAGCGCTTGGATGAGCTTGCGGGAGGCGCATTTATTGCTCAACAGGTCGGATTAGAGAGTGAGTCTTTGGCGTTAAGCGCACAAGAAAACGATGCATTGGTTTTGGCAGCGATTTGGGAGGGAGGGTTTGCGCTTGGGCTTGGACTTGCAGCCGTGATTAATCTCCTCAACCCTTCCAAAATTGCTTTAGGGGGCGGTACCTTTAGCCTTCCAGGGTATGAAGAAGCTGCCTATGCAGCAGCAAAACAGTTTAGTTTGCCAAAACTTTGGCAGGCTTGCACATTAACGAAAGTGAGGATGGGGGATGCCGTTGTTGCCCTAGGGGCACAGCGAATTGCATTGTCTTTGTGTGAGCCTCAAAAACTTAAAAACCTCTAGAAGCTGAATAATACGTTCAGTCCTAAAGGTTTTTAAATGAATGGGAAGTATAGGCTGATATTTAGCCCATGCGCTCAGTCACTAAGCGTCACTTTCAATGTGAATAAAGAGGAGCCCCATTACGACAACTGGCAAAAGCCAGGTCACAACCGGAATAAGAATCCAAGGTAGAAATGAAGCTGCGTAATCGCCAGTCATATTAAGTTCTCCTATTTCAATTAAGGCATGGTTTTGTACTGAGGCGCTTTGTTAACGAACGAGCGTTAATTATTGAAAACGCCGCGCATAATGCCATCGACAACACTAAAGTTTGAGAGCAAGAAGTATGCAACCGCAGCGCCACCCATGCCGCCAAAGAAGAACCCTCCCGTAAATAGACTCCATCCTTCAGAGGAGTTCATCGCAGCGTCGCCAGTGCCTACCGCACGTCCACCCTGGAAGGAGACAATGCCATAAGCGGATAGGCACATGGTGGCAATCATCAACAGCGCAACCACGGAAATGAGCGCACCCAAAGCGGCAAACTCTGAGTCTCTTAAGGGACCAAACTTATACCAAGGTCCAATCAGAAAATAGCCGTGAGCCATTCCGATTTCTAATCCACGCAGCAGGGGAGACAAACCAGGCCGATAGGCTGGTAGGTTGCCAATGAAGGTTTTTGTAAAGTCAGAAGCTGAAATGGGGGTGGCGAGATGCCCTACGAAGGGATCGCCATTGTAGGGTTGGACAACCTGCTTATAGGTAGATTGTGTCATTATTCCTAAATGCTCCTTTGAATGGTCTAGGCAAAGGTTTTATGGCAAAAACTTTAAGATTATTGTAAGTGTCGGGCTGTCACAGCGTCTCGAAGTTGGCACGCAGCGTTAGAAAAGTTAAATTAGCGATGCAATTTGAGAATTTATATGAATTTTCTTAACTAAATCCCTGAATTTGAATGCGTTGTTTTGTAAATGTGTATCTGCGTTCAGAACGGAGGCATGTTCTAAAAAGGTTTTATTGCCTTTCGCTATGGCGTTGCTGGGGATCCTGAAACTCAATCTAAAACAGTATTTTTCTCTGGACAGAAACAAAATCTATGTTCCGCCGTCAATTGTTAAGGAAATCTAGAGTTTGTTCCTTTCATTGATATATCATGTCAAGAATTCTGAAGCCTTTGGCAGGTGCGTTTTTGGCATGTTTCTGGACTTTGGGGCTTGGGGGCTTGTCATCGCCGCTCGTAAGGTCTACATGGGCTGACTCAAGCGAAAGTCAGCGCTATGCCTATCAACCTCGACAAATTGATTCCCTCCGTCAAATGGCGCTGGAGTTAACCAATCAAGACCGTGCGCGGCATGGTTTGTCTCAACTGAGAGCAGACTCTCTCCTCTCTAAGGCTGCCCAGAGGCACGCTGAAGATATGCTGCGACGAAACTACTTTAGTCACTATTCACCGGAGGGTAGAACCCCGTCAGATCGTTTTGCGGCAGTGGGTGGACGCAATGGCGCGGCTGAAAATTTACTGGTGCTGAGGGATTCTTCTTTAATTGGTGCTGAGTTGGGTTATGAGAGGCTGGCGTTCTTTGAGCAGGGCTGGATGGGTAGCCCTGGGCATCGCCAAAATTTGCTAGATTGGCGCTATGGAAAATTTGGGTTTGGAGTAGCCGTGTCTGGCGATCGCCTTTATGCCGTCCAGCTCTTCACTTTCCCGTAATTGTTTCTGGTTGTGCAGGCGTAAAAAACATCAAATGCTGCTGGGGCAAAACAGACTTTGTTTCTTGCCATTTCAGCCCAATTTCTGCCATCTCTTTGCGTGCCTGAGCCTGAGTCATTTTGTGGTGAGGCTTAATGAACACCTTAGAATCTTCGGCACGGTATTCAACCAGAGCGATTCTGCCGTTGGGTCTGAGGGCTTTCGCTACGGCGGTCATAACCTCACGGGGGTAGGCGAGTTCGTGATAGGCATCGACAAAAATGGCGAGGTCAATACTGTTGGGTGATAAGTTCGGGTCTTGTTCGGTGGCTAGAATGGGCGTGACGTTGGTAAGACGGGACTGGGAAATGCGATCGCCCAGCATTTTGATCATTTCAGGCTGCACATCAACTGCTAAAACCTTACCCTGGGGCACCTTAGATGCAATTTTGAGGCTAATATAGCCCGTACCTGCCCCAATGTCGGCAACCACGTCGGTTGGCTTAAGCCCTAACGCCTCTACTAGAACCTCAGGCTGTTCTTCTTGGGCGCGATCTTTGCGTTCGAGCCATTCAGAGCCTTGATAGCCCATCACCTGAGCAATTTCTCGACCCAGATAGACCTTGCCTGTGCCGTCAAAGCTGGGCCTTTTGTAGGTGTAGGGAGATGCGGGTGCCAGAGACGTTACCGAAAACGTCACCAGACCCAGCAAGATGCTGCCTGTTACCAGACCGAGCAGTATTTGTTTTAGTGCAGTAAATCGGTTCAAGCGTTCTCCAGATTAATTTTAATTTTGATACCGCTGGGCTATAGGTAGTAGCGCACACGCGTGACCACGCGGCTTTTTTTTGCCAAAAGCGCCCGCTCTAAGAAAAACGCGGTTTGGTTGTGCAGTAGACCCTCCCACCAGTTGCGGGTCACAAAGGTTGGGATGATCACCGTTGTCATCATGCCGGGATGCTTAGACTCAAACTCTCGAACAAAGTTGGCGATGGGGGTCACAATTTCCCGAAAGGGTGAATCTACAATCACAATGGGGATGCCGCAGGCGAAGGACTGCCAGCGGGCCTGAAGTTTCTCGCGATCTGTTGTGCCCAGATCAACGTGAATGGCCACAATTTCATCGGCAATATTGCGGGCGTAGTCTAAGGCTTCTAGAGTTCCCTGGTTAAGCTGTCCTACAATAACGACCGCTGGATGGGTGGGGACTTCTGGCGAGACGTGGGGCATGTAGCTACGGGGTGCAATATCTTGCAGGCTAAGGCGAGTGGCAACCAGTCGATAGTGGCGGTAGATACGCATAAAACCGTAGACAAACACCGGAATTGCGACGACGACGAGCCAAGCCCCCGCCACAAACTTCGTGGCAATAATAACGCCCAACACAATTGCAGTGACGGTTGCGCCTAGCCCATTCAAAAAAGCACTGGCCTGCCAGCCTTGTGTGCGATGAATGAGCCAACGACGCACCATGCCTGCCTGGGAAAGCGTAAAGGATGTAAAAACCCCGACGGCATACAGCGGAATGACTGCATTTGTGTTGCCCTGAAACACAACCAGTAAGACGGCTGCCGATAGACTCAGCATGATGATGCCGTTGGAATAGACGAGCCGTTCCCCCAAAAAGGCAAGTTGACGCGGTAAAAAGCCATCTCTTGCCAAGAAGTAGCACAGCCGTGGGAAGTCGGCGTAGCTAGTATTGGCGGCTAATAGCAAGATTAATAGGGTGGCAACCTGAATAAAGTAATAGAGTGGCCCTAGCCCTAAGATTTGTCGGCCTAGCAGCGACACCACGGTTTGGCCTTCTTCGGGCATGATGTGGTATGCGTGGGCTAAGTAAGTGACCCCGACGAACATAGAGCCTAAGATCAGTCCTAGGTATAGCAGCGTTTTGCTAGCATTTTTCCATTCGGGGGGTTTAAAGGCTAAAACACCATCAGAAATCGCCTCTACCCCTGTTAATGCCGAGCATCCTGCTGAAAAGGCTCGCAGGACAAAAAATAAGGTCAAGGTCGTTTTTGTCGGAGGATCGGCTGGATAGTCTGGAACCACTGCATGACCCGTTGATAGCTGGAATAGCCCTAGGCCGATTAGAAAGAAAATGCAGGCAATAAATACAAAGGTTGGAATCATGAACAGTTGTCCTGATTCTTTGACACCCCGTAGGTTCGCCAACATGATCAGCGCCAGAAAAATTAAGCACAGCTCGACTGTAAAATTTTGAAGCTGGGGCAGCGCTGAGGTGATGGCGGCTGTCCCAGCTGAAATACTGACCGTCACGGTCAGGATGTAGTCAATCATCAGGGATGCCCCAGCGACTAACCCAGGGTACAGCCCCAGATTTTCGCGGGCAACGATGTAGGAGCCGCCGCCTTGAGGGTAGGCTCGAATGGTTTGTCGGTACGACAAGATGACGACAATCAGTAGCCCTACGATGGTTAGCCCAATGGGCAAAGACCAGATCAGGGCGCTACTGCCTGCGGCGATGAGCACCAGCAGAATTTCTTCGGTGGCGTAGGCAACGGAGGATAATGCATCGGAAGAGAGGATCGCCAGCCCTGCGGCATTGCTTAAACGCTCTTCGGCATGGGCGCTGGTGGGGAGCGACTGACCAATTAACAAGCGCTTTAAGCGAAGATATCTCGACATAAATGATTCAGCCGCTTTCTAGAGGAATATTCCTAGTATTTTTCTGGACTTGGTTCAGGCTATTGCGATGAGAGTGCTGAGCCAAGTCAAAAAAGAGTCTAAAGATATCCTATAGGATGTTCTGACAGCGATGAAGAATTTAGCGTAGTAAAGTCTAGGTTGAACCCTAGCCTATCGACCTATGAGCAGCTCAATTTTTAATCTCACGGATCCTGAGCTTTATGTAATTACGGCGGCGTATGGTGGGCAGGTGAGTGGACAAATTACGACGTGGGTGACGCTGGGAACTTTGGTTCCAGAACGTTTGCGTATCGTGATTGTAATTTCACCGCGCAATTTTACGTTTACGCTGATTCAAAAAAGTCGGCATTTTGTGGTCAATTTATTGGCTCAAGGGCAGCAGGATTGGTTGCCGTTGTTTGGCCTTCAATCAACTCGTGAGATCAATAAGTTTGATGGAATATTGACCGAAACAACGGCTAACGGAATTCCGATTTTGCCCGAAACCTGTGGTTGGGCAGAATGCCAGACAGTGCAAGAGGTCGATTTGGGCGATCGCATCATCCTCATTGCCGATGTCTTAACCCACCAGGTTGATGCGTCTGTTAAACCCCTCTGTCGCGCGGCGGCAATGGCAGCGCTTCCGTCTACGGTGGGTCAAGCATTAGCCCAGAAGCGCTTGTTGGATATTGAGTGCGATCGCATTTTGATGCAAGCCTATCAAGATGCAGGCTCACCCAGCTAACATTAGCGCCCCAATTTATTGGGGGTATCGCCACAACCGCCTGGAACAGTGCCTCGCGTTTTAGAGCCGCCCCAAGCACAGCAGTAGTAGCGCTGCTCTTGTGAAAGGTTTTTGACCTGGCTAAAGTCTGCCCCTTCTATGACCGCTCCGGTATAGGCTCCGGTGCTGTA
This sequence comes from Acaryochloridaceae cyanobacterium OTE_75_metabat_521, assembly GCA_031387975.1. GTDB lineage: Bacteria > Cyanobacteriota > Cyanobacteriia > Thermosynechococcales > Thermosynechococcaceae > JAAURS01. The sequence continues at coordinate 8,551 of JANNDV010000230.1, forward strand.
GTTAGGCGCATTAATGCGATCGCGGGGGCTGGCATTTTCCGCATTACCATGAAATAGACAGGCACGAGAGAGATCGGCCTGTTTGAGATTAGCGCCCAACAGCAGAGAGCGGGAAAGATTGGCGCGGGTGAGGTCGCAGTCCGCGAGGCTAATGTTGGTTAGATTGGCCTCACTGAGTTCGGTAGAGCGTAGGTCGCTGTTGCACAGATCTACCCCTGCCAACATGTTAGTGAGGTCAATCACCCGCACCCCGTATTCAACATCCTCTTCATAACCACCCAGCCCATCAAATATAGGGCGACCCAAACGGCGATCGCGCTTTAATGGCGTGAGCAACTTTGCACTTGATAAAAACCGGATGATCTTGGCTTTACCCTCACCATCCAACCCCGTCAAAATCGAGGCAGTGCGACCTTCGGCGATCGCCCGTTCAGGGGGCCAGTCTTCTAACAGTCCTTCATCATTGAGTATTAGGTCAGAAATACCCTGAAAATAAGCGTCGATGGTTTGCTGCTGAGTGATGCGGTTTTGTTGGCTGGTCAGGTCTTTAGAAATAACGTATTGCCGCCACGCCACATAAAGCGCTAAAAATGCAACCGAAATTTGACCCACCGCCCCAAAAATTTCGCCCAGAGCGCTCATGGCCTCCCAGTTGATCCCGCGATTGCCAGGGGCAAGCTGATCGGTTGCCCCACTAAACCTAAGCAGCCCAATGATGCTAAATAGGGTGATTGCCCCTGCCGCAATCATCATTTGAAGGGGACGGGGAATCCATTCATTAGCAGCGGCAACAAGGACAGGCCAGAGTACGCGAATGGCAAGGGCGATTGCCACCAAAGCCGCCGGAATGCCGAGCCAAGGCAGATGCAAAAATAGCGCAACACCCAGCACACCTGCGGCTGCGGCTGCGCTCGTTAACAGTGACCATGCTTCAGGGCCTAAACCATTGAGGGAATTCAAGGTTTTAGAGCGAAAGAGCGGCGCTAGCGCTAAGGAAGTCTCTTCTTTAGCGCCTGAGTTGAGGGCATCTTCTGGGTTTGGAGAAGGAGGCGAAGGCGGATTATTCATCCAGGTTGTGAGGGTAGGTTAAAAGAATTTTTGACTTTAATTTGAACGGTCAAAGATGGCATTCAGCAATCCAGACACAACCGACAGCACCAGAGAACCAATCAACGCCGGGATGAACCCATAAATCTTAAATCCAGGGGTCAGACCGCTTGCAATCCAGATGGTCAGCGCATTCAGGACAAAGGTAAATAGCCCAAGGGTCAAAATTGTAATGGGGAGGGTCAACCAAAATAGGATAGGCCGCACGATCGCATTGACCAGTCCAATAATGACCGCTGCGATCGCCGCCGCCATAATCCCCTTCAGCTCAAACCCAGGAATAAAGTGCGCCGTAATCAGCAGCGAAACCGCCGTAATGAGCCAAGTGATTAAAAATTGAGGCATAGAAACATCTCCCAACGCACAAAAACTATGGCACCATCAACGCGACTGAGTCCAAATCTATATTAGGGTTAAAAGAAACTGGCGCTGATTCAATCGCCATCACTCCATACATTGTAAAGATACGGAGCAGCGTTCCATTGTCTCCTGAAGCGATCGCCCAATCCCTCGCTGCTGTCCTGCCCTCAGACCAAATCGCTTCCTATGATAGCTGGACTCCAGCGTGGCAGGCCGCCCTTTCTCATGCCTACATCGGGGAGGCATCTTCACTCTTGTTGATTTCACCCCAAACGGCAAAAGATTTGTCGGCGGTGATGACCTTGGCCTATGAGTCTCAGTGGAAGTCGCTGGTGGCAGGTCAAGGCACCAAGTTAGGCTGGGGCATCCCTGCCAAAAAGATTGATTTACTGGTCAGTACCCATCGACTGAATGACCTGGTAGACCACGCCGTTGGCGATATGACCGTCACCGCCCAGGCTGGGATGACCTTTGCCGCACTGCAAGCCCTCCTGGCAAAGCACAACCAGTGGATTCCGCTCGATCCGGTTTACCCAAGCCAGGCTACCTTGGGGGGTATTTTAGCAACCAGAGATGCAGGGTCTTTGCGTCATCGTTACGGCGGAGTGCGGGACTTATGTTTGGGGCTAACCTTTGTTCGTTCCGATGGTCAAATTGCCAAGGCAGGCGGGCGCGTGGTTAAAAACGTGGCGGGCTATGATCTGATGAAGCTGTTTGCTGGCTCTTTTGGAACCTTGGGCATTGTCACCGAGCTGACCTTACGGGCGTACCCGCTGCCAGAACGCTCTGGCACGGTGTTGGTGAGGGGTGGGGTGGAGGCGATCGCCACACTCACCCAAGATCTCATGCAGTCTACCCTTACCCCCACTGCCTTCGATATCTGGACAGGGTTAGAC
>JANNDV010000237.1:0-2403 GCA_031387975.1 Acaryochloridaceae cyanobacterium OTE_75_metabat_521
CGAACATCTTTGCCTTAGCCCGTAATCTAGCCCTCAATTTGTATCGTGACCACGGCTTTGAGAATATGGCACAAGCTCAACGTAGGGCGGGACAAGGTTTCAACTTGCTTAAATCTCTCTTTAGAATGAAATAACCCTGCCGAAGCAGGTAGGCTTAAACGAGTCAATGATTGCCGAATATTTGACTTTGAACTTGATGTAATAATTTCATCAAGACTGGGCCAGCGACAATTGTTTATGAAAAATTCGTTGGCCTTTGGAAGTAGAGTAAAAATACCATGCTGAGCTTTCAAGAATTCATTATTATGACGTGGTGCCTGGATGATTTCAACTTCTTCTGTATCGTTTAATTCGAAAATATTTAATGCAAAAATTGCCATTTTTTTGTCTTTTGGAATCTTTCGTTTAGTGCCACTTAATTCAGGAACGTTACCGAAAGCGGCAAAATAAGCTGCGACCAAAGCTGATTCACTCCAATCTAGCAGCCTAGTGGGAACTCCATGATGCTGAGCAAGAGCAAACCCAGAATACCAGGCAGGGTCAGGAAACGGAACGCTCAAGTCTTCATGATTGAAGCTTTTACCTAAGAGGCCACTTATGAGAGAGCTATGAATACTCCTTATGGAATAATCCAATCCTGTCGGAATTCCAAGTTTGTCAGCATTCTCAAGAAAAATCCTAACTGCAAGAATCTCACTGTGAATAAATTGCCCTAAGTATGTTTCCTTATCTATCACTGAAATAACCCCAAGCTCCCAGGGGTGCACCTGAGGAGCATAGGGCAATAAACTTGTATCTACCGAACCCTCTAAACCTTTTTCAAACCGATGTGCCTTTGGACGAAGAGACCGATTTCCATTTGATTCCCCTCTAAAAATAAATCGAGATGATCCAGGAATAATCAAATCGGTAACACTTTTAGGTACAAATTGATCATTCAAGAAGGTTAAAAATGTTTTTGCCTCACTAAAAGCTATGCTTCGAAACTTATTTTTTGGTTCTGGAATTGGCAGACCCGAATTTCGTCTTTTCTGGAGGAACTGTTGAACGTCCCATTGAATTTTCTGTAATGCCCCATCGTAGGATTTATCTTCGACCTTACAGCCTCTTAATTCAGGCACTTTAGCGATATAGTTTCCATTTTCATGCTGATATAGTTTAATTTCGTATTCGTTACTATTCATTAAATGTTAGTGATAAAGTGTAGAGCAGGGCATTTTTTACTCTGTTTGACTGAGAAGAACATAGCGATCGCCCCAATCCCCATTCTTCTGTGAAGAATCGAGAGTGGATTGGATATAAGGCTGAAAATCCCCAAGTTTAATCATGAAAGCATGGCTAAAAGCCACTCAAACGATGTATCTCTATAATACGCAGTCTGCCAATACAGCGTCCAACCGCAAGATTTTCAAGCACTGGAGCGGATCGCCCAAATCCGTCCGAAGCGTGGGTAATGCGATCGCCCGTGCCTGTTTGAGAACGGCGAAGATCATAACGTGAGTGCCCCTTATCCTTCAGCAAAAAATGCTTCTAAATCTCGATAGCCACTGATCACCCGTAAAATTTCAACACCATCTTCAACAAGACGATAAAAAATCAAATATTCCTCAACCGGAAAACTTCTCAAGTTAGGTGCCAGCTCTTCACGGCTGCGTCCCAAACTCGGAAAAATGGCTAAATTTTGACACTTTTTGTTAATTATTTCCAGCAGACGATCCGCCGCATCCAGGCTCTGTACATCAGCAATATAGTCAATAACGCCTTCAATATCACGGCTGGCTGGAACCGTAAACCTACAGACCTTGCTCATTCGCTAGCCTGATCACGACGCTGAGCCAACTTTGCATGGAGGTTTTCAAAAACAACCTCGCCATCAACCAATTCACCTCGCTCAGCCGCCTCGTAGCCTACTATCACCTCTCGGCGCAGTTCATTAAATCTGCCTTTATAAACGTGTTCGTGTTCTTCAAAAAACTGCATTGCAGTAAGGACAACATCAGCCGCAGATGAGTAATTGCCACTGTCCATTTGCCTTTTGACAAACTGATCCAGTTCTGGTGTCAGTGAGATTTCCATACATTATGACTATTGACAACCTTTTCCCACTCTAAGTCTACTTCAGCAATCTGAGCCAGAGCCACAAGGCGATCTGCCTGTAGCGTGGGTAAGGCGATCGCCCCACAACCTTTCTCAAAAGATGCGCTAGAGTGGCAATACGCAGCACAAGCCACTCAGCCGAAGGCTCTTGACTCCATCCCCACGAGGATTCAACCCATGTGTATTTGCATCAACTGTCATTACGTCGATGATTGCCAGACCTATCACGCCGTTGAAGGTCAGCATCAACAGCCGCACCTCACCGAAACACCAGCCTTCGAAGCCCAAAACCCCACCATTAACGTC
>JANNDV010000288.1:0-9743 GCA_031387975.1 Acaryochloridaceae cyanobacterium OTE_75_metabat_521
ACACTCCAAGTGGTTCTTGAAAACTGGCTCAAACGATTATGCACGCACTATCCATCCCCACTTGGATGATCCATATTTCGAGCGTGATTGAATGGGTTGCGGCAATTTGGCTGATCTGGCTTTATGCCGACGTTAGCCAAAACTCTAGCTGGCGCTGGCTCTCACTAGGGATGTTGCCTGCATTGGTGAGCGCGATGTGCGCCTGTACCTGGCATTTTTTTGATAATGCGCCTCAGCTCGAATGGCTGGTGTTTTTACAGGCTGCAATGACGGTGGTAGGCAACATTACCCTTTGTGGTGCCGCCTGGTGGATTTGGAGGACGGCACGGCAGTCTTCGGTTTAGGAATATTCTGTACGGAGATTAAAGATTTTTCATCAGGATGCTTCAGGGCTTCATCAAATGGGTATCGAGTTCCGAGTATTGAGAGAATAGGCCATCTACACTGGCAAGTTTTGCCTCATACGCCAGGGCTGTTGCAATAATCAACCGATCAAACGGGTCTTTGTGGATAGGCGATAATTCAACGGCATGGCAAGCAATGTCAGGCGTTAAAGCAAACAATTCGATTCCTGCGGGTTTCAACGCATCTTGAAACCATTGACTAGCCGTACAGGGTAACTCAAGTCGTCCACGCTGTTGTGCCAGAACAATTTCGTAACAAGATATTACTGAAACGCCAACATGCTCTGCCGTTTCGATGATGTCCCGCCAATCTGATGGAAATCGATCAAACTCTTGAGTCATTAGCCAGAACCAGATATGAGTGTCCAGCACAATCACTTGAGACATTCCCAATCCTTCTCCTCCACAATTGGACTCACAATATCACCAAAGGTTTTACCCTTGCCTGCGATCGAGACAGGGGGCGATCGCCGTTTAACGCTAGGAGCGGCATTTTCTTCTAAAACCTCCTCTAGAACAGTTACAATCACACGGGCAGTAACAAGTTGCGGCTGTTCTGCCAACCACTTAATGTGACCATTCTCAATCACCGCTTCGTAGCTTTTTAGCATGGCGATTTGTCTCCCAGTTTTATGTAAATTGATAAGCGTAGGTTTGGCTAATGACAAAAGAAACGCTGTTTGCCCTTTCCTTATTCCCGTACCTGGGGTTTCTGTGGTTTCTAACAAAGTCTGGACAGACCCCTCGGTTGGCACTGCGGGGATTTTACATGCTGCTGGTCTTTGTCGCCGTTACCATTCCGGCAGGAGCCTATACGCAGTTTGTGCTGAAGGAATCCCTGGCAAACGTTGACCCGATTCATGGGGGTGCAGAGTTTTTCCTGACCCTGTCTAACATTTTGGTTGTTTTAGGATTCCGGCAGGCTATTCAAGAGCAGAAAGCATTGAAAGAGCCTCCGCAGCAACATTAAAGCGCGCCGTCTTTTGCGCCATGCTCAAGCGCATAGACTCTAAACCGATCCATATCGGCCTGAAGCGTGGACTCTACGACCTGCCCTAAAAACAGGCCATCCATCCAGCGCAGCACCATCGGTACCTTGTAGCCCACCGTGAGCCTCACAATGCTGCCCTCTTCCTTGCGATCATAAAAGCGAATGGCTCCCTTATTCGGTAGACCATCCACAGACTCCCACTGAATAATCTGATTGGGAATTTCCTTCAGAATGCGGGAAAGCCAGGTAAATTCAAAACTGCCGCTGGCGAGTTTCCACCGTGAAAGTTCAGGCTGATCGTCTAAGACCTTAACCGAATCAATCCACTTCATCCAGTTGGGCATTTGCTCTAGATCTGACCAGAGCTGCCACACTGCATCCACCGAAACCGGAAGCTCTACTTGAGCGCTATGTTCTAGCCAGTCAGCCATTGTTAAATCGCTCCAAAGGTTAAGAGGCTAAAGCAGGAGCTGCTGCTGATGCCGCCTGGGTTAAAGCTTCAGTCTGTGCCAAAATGGCGCGGGCTGCTCGTCGCCCAGAAAGCGTTGCGCCTTCCATACTGTCAATGTAATCCTGCTGCGTATAGCTGCCAGATACAAAGAAATTGCTTACAGGCGTTTTTTGATCAGGTCTATAGAGATCCATCCCTGGAGCCTCTTGATACAAAGATTGCGCCAGCTTCACCACACTATACCAGGTCATATTTAGCTCCCGTGCTGAGGGAAACAGCTCATGGATTTGCCCAAGGGCATGCTGGGCGATCGCCTCATTACTCATCTTAATGAACGGATCCCCAGGCGTCAGCACAAGCTGAATGAGTGACCCTTGCCCTTCTTTGTAATAGTCTTTGGGGCTAGCTAAAGCCAAATCTGCAAAACAGGAAAAATCTGCGTCAGAGCTATAAAGCAGATTGTCTAAACCTGCCGCATGGTCAAGCTGCTTGCGCTCCTTTGCATCTTGCAACTCCGTCACCCAGCCATCAAACCGAAGCTGCACCGTCGCGACCGGAACCGCCTTGAGCTTGTAGATATTGTCGAACTCCGGCCACTGTCGCCATGATTGGGGCAATAGCTTTTGAATCCCAGGCACGTCACAAGCCGCCACATAGGCATCCGCCGTCACCGTTTCTTCGAGGTCGCCCATGGCAATGCGTAAACCCGTCACACGGGTATAAGCGCCCTCACCCTCAAACAAAACTTCGCGGGTTTGGCGGCGGGTGTGTACTTTACCGCCTTTAGCCTCAATGTAGTCCACCAGAGGCTTAATCAGATATTCTGCCGGAGAACCCGCCAATAAATTGAGTTTAGACGCTTCGGTTTTAGTGGCAAACATCAAAAAAATGGTCAGCATACAGCGCGCTGAAATATTTTCAGTGTCAATAAAGCCTAACGCCAGGGCGATCGGATCCCAGAGCCTGCGGAGGCTTTGGTTATTGCCGCCATGCGCTCTAAACCAGTCAGCAAAGCTCATTCTGTCCAAAGACCGAATCCATTTCATGGCAACGTCATAGCTGACCAAGCCTGGAACAACTGGACTAGTGCCCAGCGCCAATGCATTCTGAATCTTGTCTAGCCAAGAAAGCTGATTGGTTGTAAAAAATGCCTTCAGTCCATTGAATGGCGCACCCAGCACAAACCGAAAATCAAGCTGTCCGAGCTTACCGCCACGATTGACAAAGGTATGAGTGTGAGACTTGGGCAGTAAGTTCTCAAAAGAACCCACCTTCCGCATCAGTTCAAACAAATTGGCATAGTTAAAGAAAAAGACATGCAGCCCCATCTCAATATGGTTGCCATCAGGGTCTATCCAACTCCCGACCTTTCCCCCCACAAATGGACGAGACTCAAATAGCTCAACTGCGTGGCCTGCATCCACTAAGTCAATGGCAGTAACCAGTCCTGCCAGTCCTGCACCGATAATTGCAACCCGCATGTTCTCTTTACTCAGCCGAATTTGCTTTACATATTGTAATAGGATTAGGGTGCCTGTGAGCCGATAACCATTTCTCTAGATTTTGGCTCAGACGGTTAAGCGCCTTCAAATAGAATTTTCTTTGACTCTGGCAAAATTATCTTTTTAAGGCTTCTGAACTGTCTAGGTTGGGTACTATTAATAAAGAAAAGCACCATCTGGGGTAGTGACTTGTGGCTGAACGGGCTAATGATGAAATTCTTCAACTTGCGAGCCAGGGGAATTTACAGGCTTTGTCGGTCTACTTAAACCGCCACCTGATTCCGAGTGGTGCTCATGTCAAGGTTAAGCAGAAAGACGAAGCTTTGCACGTTCTGATTGTTGTAATGTCAGAGGCTGAAAATGCAGGGCTGATTACTGCGGTTCAAGATTTACTGCTTAAGCTCCATCCCGCTCATGTTAGGCGGGTCAAAATCTATACGCAAATTTTAGGCCAGAAGCAAGCTAGCCTAAAGCAACAGTTTGCAATATCACCAACTGCAATATCACCAACTGCTGAACCTCAGGTAGCAAGAACACCAGATTTACTGCGTCTCTCTAATCCTGTACAGTCTAAAGCCCAAAACCTACAGCCTTTCTCTTTAGTTACGCCACCTTCTGGGGCAAAAGAGACATACCCGAAAAGTGCGAATGCTTTTTTAAATCCTTCGATTCCAAAGAAGTCAACGCCAGCCTCAAAACCACGGCGTTACTCCGTTATAGAATTTATTACCCAGGCCGCCAATATTGAGGACTTAAGAGTTCTCCGCGACCATCCATTCTTTACAGGTGTTTGTCCTCGTTGTCAGCACTCATTTCCACAGTCAAGTTCTCCTCCGGCCTATTGGGACTGCCCTAAATGCGACTGGAAAGATGATCTCAGTTCGGTCATTCCGCTAAAAACCATCCACAATGGCAGCCATCAAATTTCTCTCACCGAAATCAAACGTTTAGGAGACTACTTGATTGAGGCCGGACTGCTGACAACTTCACAAGTTGAAGTTGCGTTGGCAGATCAAGTAACCACACAGCTAAGGTTTGGAGAGGTTTTGATTCGACGTGGATGGATTAAAGAAGAAACCATCGAATATTTGATGCAGAAGGTGATTTTGCCAGAACGGATAGGCCATCAGCATGAAGCTTCATATTTGGAGTCAAGCCGGAATCTGCTGAAAACGTTATTAAGAATTCGTCCCGACACCCAAGGATCAGATTCACAGTTAATGCCCCCTCCAGCAAAACCTCTAGAGAATTTGGCTCCTTCTTCTCCTTCTAAGGAACCGATTCAAGCAAACGATGGCGGCACCAGCGACAAAACAGATTCTGACCCTAAACCTAAGGCGATACCTTTTGTGTCAGGCAAACTTGCAAATGAACGAGAAACACTAATTTTGCCAGATGTTGAACTAGATGAGTTGGATGCTTATCTCAACGGATCTCAAAATAAAAAAGCACTGTAGTGTTGTAGACACTACAGTGCTAAAAAAATTAATTTCGCATTAGGACGCTAGAGCAACTTCTACCATTTGCTGAAGTTCCCCCTGCTGATATAGCTCAATTAAGACATCTGAGCCGCCCACAAACTCACCATTGATGTAAACCTGTGGAATAGTAGGCCAATTGGAATATTCTTTGATGCCTTGGCGAATATCAGCATCTTGCAATACATCTACGGTCTCATAGGGAGCACCGAGAGAGTTTAGAATTTGTACTGCATTATTTGAAAACCCACACTGGGGCATCAGTTTAGAGCCTTTCATGAACACAACAATTTTGTTGGCTGTGACAACGTCTTGGATTCGCGTTTGCAGTTCCGGGGTCATAAAAATATCCTCTTAAAGTCACGACAGGACTAATCAAAATTCATCAAAATGGCTGAGGGTTAAGAGACAAAAGCTGGGCACTCGCTGTGGGCCGCCTCTCAGTGCGTGACAGACTATGGGTGCGTGGCGATCGCCGCCTTCTCTGTTTGCGCCCATTTTTCGGGGGTGTAGGTTTTCAGTGCAAAAGCATGAATTTGATCCGTTGCCATTGCCTGATTAACAGCCCCATAAACCAAGCGATGCTGCTGCACCAGAGACTTTCCCGCAAATGCAGTAGACACAACCGTCACCTGATAGTGATCGCCACCGCCAGTGAGATCTTGGACTAAGACCTCTGAGTCGGGCAATCCAGCCTGAATGAGTTGCTGAACCTCTTCTGGTCTAATCATAAACACACCTCATAAACGCACCGCATACACACAACCAACCCATTGATCGACTTTACCTAACCTTAGCGTTTGTCAAGAAAGGGTGTCGACTACTTCTTAGCAGGCGGGGTTGCACCAGCAGGTGGAGCACTGTTAGGCGTTCTGGGATAAGGTACATCCACAAACCCAAGTTCAAAGAGCTGCTGATAAGATTTTGTACCTAGATCGCGGCTAGGGTTTTGACTACGAATAATTTCAATCAGAAGCGGGATAGCCAGCTCAGGCTTATTTTGAGCACGGTAGACCAGCGCCAACTGATAGGTAGACTGATCACGAATTTGGGCAGAGCTTAGGGCTTTAAGACGCAGACTATCTGAAGCGCGATTATCAATACCCAGAAATGAGCCTGCAAGGGCCTGATAGAAATTAGAAAGCTGATTAGAAACCTGTCTTGCATCCTGTAGCTTAGTGGCAGCTAGGCTATAGTTCTGCGCAGAGACGGCACTTTCTGCATCTTTAAGAAGACGTCTGGTTGCTTCAATACTGAACAACCCACCTTGACCGCCGGAGGGGCTAATGATTTGAACATTGCTGGGCACCGCAGGCTGGGCTGCGCCACTTCCATTAAAGTCTCCTGCTTTTTGAGCATTCGCAACTGCGGAAGACAGTAGCACCAATAAGAGAGAAGACACTGTACCAACAGCCTGAAGCCCTAATGTACGCTGCCGCTGTTCACCAACCATTGCAAATGACACCATGGATGCACTCTGTAGTTTGTCTAAATAGATTTGTTGAGGCAAATTTTAAGCGATAAGCTCCGCAACATCTTATCATTTGACGCTTCAGTGGGGACACCGCCGATGCTAATGCGGAAATTGCTCAGCTGCAGAAAGGTTAAAGTTAGTCCTCGTTGCTGATCGGTACCAAGCCTAGAAGACGGCAATCGCCATTCTACAATGGAATAATACAGGGAAAAGTCCGTGGACTTCTCGCATTGCGATACGACTCAAGTAAGGTAATAGCGTATGAGTAAGACCCATGATTTTACCAATATTCTTTGGGGAGAAGAATTTGATATTGAAACCTCTTTTGAAAACGTTCAGGTCACAGTAACAGGTCAAGGCTCTCTTGAATCCGGCGATCACATCGTTTTATGTATTAAATGTCATGTAGACGAAGTGCAATACTACAGCAATACCCCCGAGATTTGGCGAGCCAAGTTTTCAGTTGAGAAACCAATTTCACTAGAAAGTATCGTGGAAACGAATCCACTGCAAACCATTCAAAAGGTGGTTGCTCAGCTTGGAGATTCTCTCAATCAAAAAGATCTTTATCAGCGAATTGAGAAGGCGTTCACAACAGACCGCGTCTCTCAAGTTGCGAATCGCGGTCGATTTGAGTCTCGACTCACCGAAGGGTGGAAGCAAATGCGTCGGGACAAAGCCCCGATTTCACTCATTTTTTGCTCATTTAATGGTTTAACTGCGTATCAAGAAGTTTATGGAGTACCGGCAATGGAGCAGTGTTTGCAGTCCATTGCAAACACACTTCAATCTTGCATAAACCGACCTTCTGATGTGGTGGCACGGTATCAAGATTATATGTTTGCAATTTTGTTGCCCAACACTCCAGAAACAGGGGTTCAATCTTTTCTCCAGTCAATGCAATCTCAATTTAGTGCCTTACCATGTCTCGCACTCAACAGTAAACCCGCCGTTACAGTAAATCTGGGAGCCGCCACCATGATCCCTAATGCCAATCAGGAGAGCAACAGTCTCATTCAGGCAGCCGCAAGGTCCATCGCTTAGACCCTTGTTTTGGTACGATTCGGGCATACCACAACAGAGAATAAGCGTTCCGTCTCATTTTCTCGCTCCTTCATGACGTGAAAGGTTTCTTATGTCCGAGGCTCAATCCATCAGCGCTGCCGTTGCTAAACTCTACGACACCTACCCGTTTCCGCCAGATCCACTTTCAGACGATCCCCCTCCAGGCTATAACTGGCGCTGGAACTGGAATACGGCTTATAGCTTCTGTACAGGCCAAAAGCCTACTCGGCAAAATGTTCGCATCTTAGATGCAGGCTGCGGTTCTGGCGTCAGCACCGAATATTTACTCCACCTAAATCCTCAAGCTGAGGTTGTCGCCATTGACCTGAGTGCCGGCACCTTAGCTGTCGCCCAAGCGCGTGCTGAGCGCTCAGGCGTGGCGGAACGGGTCACGTTTAAGCAGTTGAGCCTGTTTGACGTTGCGCGATTGCCAGGAGAGTTTGATCTCATTAATTCTGTGGGCGTTCTCCATCACACCGCTGACCCCATTGGCGGGATCCAGGCTTTAGCCCAAAAGCTGGCTCCTGGCGGAATCTTTCATATTTTTGTCTACGGCGCACTAGGTCGCTGGGAAATTAGCCTCATGCAAGAGGCGATCGCCCTCCTCCAAGGCGACCAACGCGGCGACTATAGCAACGGTGTCAGCGTTGGTCGCCAAATTTTTGCCACACTGCCAGACCAAAACCGCCTCAAAAAGCGCGAAACAGAACGCTGGTCAATGGAAAACCATCGGGATGAATGCTTTGCCGACATGTACGTTCATCCCCAAGAAATTGACTACACCATTCCCACGCTGCGGGAACTCATCCAGGCTTCGGGGCTAGAATTTTTAGGCTTTTCAAACCCAAAGGTGTGGCAACTAGATCGCTTAGTCGGCAATAACCCAGACCTAATGGAGCGCGCCGCCCACCTAGACGAATGGGAGCGCTATCGCTTGATTGAGCTACTGGATCCAGAATCCATTACGCACTATGAGTTCTTTCTGGGGCGATCGCCCCTCCCCCGCGCCGACTGGTCGCAAGATGAGGCACTCTTGGCGGCTCTCCCAGAACTCAACCCATGCCTCGACGGATGGCCCAGTCGCTGTCTGTTCAACAGCGACTATCAAATCATCAATCTCACCGAAACCGAACACGAATTTCTGACCGCCTGCGAAGCCAATGTGCAAGAAAACCGACGCTCTGTCGCCGAGCTAATGCGTGAGCATTCAATGTCGGTTGTAGAGGTGCGATCGCTCCTCGATCAGCAGCTTTTATTACTGGCTGTCAACGACCTCAAAATCTAAAAACACCCGTTAAGTATTGTTACCCCTGCGTGATATTATTAACGGTGGCCTGCCATTTAGCACCTTAAGCAGCCAACCTGTGAACCCAGCCAACTTGCCGATTCAACCGCAGCCTCCCGACGTGGAACCAGCCACGACTGAATCTGAGTCGTCTACTCACTCCATGGATTCGTACTATCAACTCCGACAAGAGCTGCTGGTAACGACCCTCGTTTTGATGGCGATCGCCTTTGGGCCAATTTGGTGGTTTTATTCTCTTAAAATCGCCCTAAATTATTTAGTTGGGGCATGCACAGGTGTGGTTTACTTAAAATTGCTGGCACGAAACGTTGAACGACTTGGAACGCAGGAACAGAAAGTAGGAAAAAGCCAGCTAGCCGTGTTTATTGGGGTTATGGTGTTTGCCACCCAATGGGGACAGCTCGAAGTTTTGCCGATTTTTCTGGGGTTTTTAACCTATAAAGCTGCGATTCTCGTCTACACGCTCAAAACTGTGGCCAAGCCTCAATAAATTATACGGCTTTAGTAAAGACCGCATAATTTAAGGCGTTTTGCATAAAGTTCCAGTGAGGTCGTGCAACCTATGCACCATGGCAGCCTTCTGCTCAATTCTTTTGAACTTCATTCTTTGCTTCCAATCGCAAAATTGGAAGTCGGACATCACCTTTACTGGCAGTTGGGCAACCTAAAAGTTCATGGTCAGGTATTTATTACCTCCTGGATTGTGATTGGGTTGTTGCTCATCGCATCCCTTGCTGCCACTCGAAGCGTCCAGAGAATTCCTAGCGGTATTCAGAATCTCATGGAATACGCGCTGGAATTTGTGCGGGATTTGACCAAAAATCAAATCGGTGAAAAAGAATATCGACCTTGGGTTCCCTTTGTCGGAACACTATTCTTGTTTATCTTTGTTTCAAATTGGTCTGGCGCATTAGTACCGTGGAAGCTGCTCGAGTTGCCAGAAGGTGAACTCGCCGCGCCCACCAACGACATCAACACAACCGTTGCGTTGGCGTTATTGGTTTCCTTGGCCTACTTTTATGCTGGTTTTAAGAAGAAAGGGCTGGGCTACTTTGCGAAGTATGTCCAACCA
>JANNDV010000332.1:0-3854 GCA_031387975.1 Acaryochloridaceae cyanobacterium OTE_75_metabat_521
TTTACCCCTGCTCAAATTAAGCAGGCGCTAACGGGCTACGGCAACGCTGATAAACACGCGGTACAAGAGGCCGTCGCACGGGAGCTAAACCTCGACACCATTCCTAAACCAGATGATGCCGCCGATGCCTTAGGTGTGGCGTTGACTGCGCGTCTACAGCTTTAAAACATTAGCCTTAGAACAATGAGTTCTAAGTATTTCTACTGAATATTTTCTGAGAAAAGAAAAATATTTCAAAATAAAGAACCAACCGCTTTTGAGATGGGCATCATGAGGTAGTTGATAAGCCATTTCCCCCCTATTTGATGCACGATGACGTTGGTTCGTTATGTTGGCTACTGCCAGACTAACGGATTCTGTTCTAAGCGTCCATTAAACTAGGGGTTTTCTTTTAGGACGGTTGCAATAGCTTGTGGTTTAGTCAGATTCAGGCTGTAACCGTAGAAGGTGCCCGCCGTGGTCATAAAAATAAGGTAGGCGATCGCTTGCCCAACAAAAAGGCGATCGCGATACCCCAAAAAGGTTTTCAGTAAAATGCCAGGGAACTGTCGATCTGGCAAAATCAGGTGTCCATCCCACAGCAGTGACCCTAAAATGCAGGAACCCTCAGGTAGGGTAAGGCAAAGGTTAGGACTCACCAAACCATCAAGGGTCATCAGGGCAGCATCGAGCTGTTTGGTTGCGCCGATCACCAGTCCGCCGACAATCAGCAGCAAAAATACCCCCATGACCTGAAAAAACTGCTTCAGGTTAATGCGGATGCCCAGGGCAAAGAGTGCCCAGCCGATGCCTGTGGCAACGGTAAGACCTGCGATCGCCCCTACCACCGCAGCCCACCCACTCTGGATCTGAGCCACAATAAACAGTGCGGTTTCAATACCCTCTCGCAAAACTGCGACAAAAATGAGTGTCCAGATCCCCCATTCGGCTTTCCCGTCGGTGGCAATGATTTGCGTCACTGCCCCTTCAATTTCGGCTTTGGCAGTGCGCGCCTGTTGGGTCATCCAGATCAGCATCCAGGTCAGCATGGCGATCGCCACCACGCTAAAGCCCACCTTCAGAAACGGCAGCAGAACTACTGCGTAGGGCTGCTCAGATGCCTGTAACCCCTGGAGCAGGGCGCTGAGCGACACGCCGACGAAGATACTGCCCACCAGCCCTGAGGCTAAGCCAAAATACACCCAGGGCTTAAGCTGAGGCTGCTGTGCTTTCTGGATGAGGGCTAAAACGATGCCGACAACAAGGGCTGCTTCGACACCTTCTCGCAGGGTAATGACAAAAGTGGGTAGCGCTGCACTAATATCCACGGGTCTTGCTCAAGATATGACGGCTGGAAACGCTTCTCTATTATGTCGAGTTTTAGAGTTGAGCGATTGAGTTTGATGCCTGTTACTTGCCTGAAGCTTCATATCTTGCCATGATGAATGAGGGGCAAGTTCTGTCCTAAACTCTTTGCTGAATCATGACCCCATCACAATGACTGCTGAGTTGCTCACCCCTTCAACCCCCTCTCTAGAAGCTTCTCTTAAGCACTACTTTGGCTACGACAGCTTTCGGGCGGGTCAGCAAGAAATTATTGATGCGGCTTTACAAGGGCAAGATTTGATGGTGATTATGCCCACGGGTGGGGGCAAGTCCATTTGTTTTCAGCTCCCTGCTTTGCTCAAATCAGGCGTGATGATTGTGGTATCGCCTCTGATTGCGCTGATGCAAGATCAGGTGACGGCTTTACTGGTCAACCAAATTCCGGCCACCTATCTCAACAGCAGCCTGGGTATGGCAGAAACCCGTGATCGCGAGGCTCAGCTTTTGCGTGGCGATATTAAGCTGCTCTACGTCGCTCCAGAACGGCTTTTTAATACTAACTTTCTAGGCTTGCTCGACCAGCTCCAGTCACGGTTCGGTATTTCCTACATCACCGTAGACGAAGCCCACTGCGTCTCAGAATGGGGGCACGATTTTAGACCAGAGTATCGCCGTTTAGCGGAACTGCGCCTGCGCTACCCCAACGTGCCCGTCATGGCCTTAACCGCCACCGCCACCGATCGCGTTCGGCAAGATATTCTGCATCAGCTTCGCCTGCGCGACCCTTTTGCGCACCTTGCCAGCTTTAACCGCCCCAACCTGTATTACGAAGTTCGCCCCAAGCATCGTAATTTGTATGATGAAATTTTGCAGTACATTCGCAAAACTGAAGGCTCTGGCATTGTCTATTGCGCCAGCCGTCGTCAGGTGGATGAGTTGACGGCAAAACTTCAGCGCGACGGGGTCAGCACCTTGCCGTACCATGCGGGCTTGAGCGATCGCATCCGGTCAGAAAACCAGACGGGCTTTCTGCGCGATGACGTGCAGATTATGGTTGCTACGGTTGCCTTTGGGATGGGCATCAATAAACCCGACGTGCGGTTTGTAATTCATCACGACTTACCGCGCAATATCGAAAGCTACTACCAAGAGGGAGGCCGCGCCGGACGGGATGGAGAGCCTGCTGCCTGCATTTTGTATTTTGCCCCCAAAGATATCCGCACCATTGACTGGATGATTGACCAGAAGGTCAACCCCGCCACAGGTGAACCCCTAGAGCAAGAGCAGCGCATTGCTCGTCAGCAGCTCCGCCAGGTGATTGACTACGCCGAGGGCACTGTCTGTCGCCGCACTATCCAGCTCAGCTATTTTGGCG
Source organism: Acaryochloridaceae cyanobacterium OTE_75_metabat_521 (assembly GCA_031387975.1). Classification (GTDB taxonomy): domain Bacteria; phylum Cyanobacteriota; class Cyanobacteriia; order Thermosynechococcales; family Thermosynechococcaceae; genus JAAURS01. Next base: position 2,681 of record JANNDV010000332.1, read on the forward strand.
AACAGTTTGCAGGCAACTGCGATAACTGCGACAACTGCCGCAACCCTAAGCCCTTAGAAGACTGGACAGTAGATGCCCAAAAGTTTCTTTCTTGCATTGCCCGCTGCCAAGAGCGCTTTGGCACCAACCATATTATTGATGTGTTGCGCGGCTCTAAGGGGCAGCGCATTGCCCAAAAGGGGCACGATAAGCTCACAACCTATGGCATTGGTAAAGATAAGACCGTAGACCAGTGGCGGCTATTGGGGCGCACATTGCTGCAACAGGGCTTGGTAGACGAAACCACCGATGGCTACCCCGTCCTCAAGCTGAATGCTCGCAGTTGGGAAGTAATGCGCAAGCAGCAGCTTGTCTATGTTGCGGTTGCCCCCCAACAGGGGGATGGGGGCAATGACCGCCGTTCTCAATCTAAAGGCTCTATAGACGCGGAGGCGTTATTTCAGCGGCTGCGGACGTTGCGCAAAAAGCTGGCGGATGAACGGGCGATCGCCCCCTATATGGTGTTTGCCGATTCTACGCTCAAATCTATGGCGCAGCAGCAGCCCCAAACTTTGGCAGAATTTGCTGCAATCTCTGGGGTGGGTAGCCGGAAGCTGCTGCAATACGGCGATAAGTTTTTAAGCGAAATTCACGGGTTTAGGTCAGCACAGGGGCTACCGATTGCTGTTGAGAAGGAGGAGACTGAAACACCCCCCTCAAATAGTGATGAATTTGCCTTAGCCGAAACCCTCGCCACGACATTGGCGCTATTGCAGAAGGGATGTAGCGTTGCTGAAATATCCCAGCAGCGGGGCTTAAAGTCCAACACGATTTTGAGTCACTTAGTGGAGCTAATTGAGCAGGGACAGCCCATTAAGTTAGAACTGTTAGTCGCGATTGACCGTCAGGAGAAGATTAGGGCGGCGATCGCCAAGGTGGGGGCAGCCTCTCTTACAATCATCCGCAATCATCTGGGCGAAGAATATTCCTACGATGAAATTAAGCTGGTGCGGGCGGACTGGCATCGGTTACAAGGGTAATGTTGTGAATCTGTAGATTGAATTTCTACATTGTATTTAGCTGGTTCAGTCGGGAGAGTATCACCCACAGATTCAGAATATTACTAAAGCGATTAATCCTGGCCTTATATCAAGTCGGGTTGAACAACCATAATATAAGTTTTGCTATGTCAAGG